>DASUTC010000093.1 GCA_036374795.1 Herpetosiphonaceae bacterium | reverse complement strand
TCGATGCAACCGGCGCGTACTCGGAGCACGATCTATTCGATCCGCAGGGCTTTGAGCGGATCATCGGGCGACCGATCTGGGAGCTAATCGCTGGCAATACCTACGAGCACTATCAGGAGCACGGCGACGTGCTGAATGCCTGGATCGCTCGCGGCCAGGAAAACTAAGAACCAAACGAAAGAACCAAGAAGGGCGCCATGCGGGTGCCAGGCGGGTGCCAGCCCCAGAGGGCACCCGGCATGGCACCTGGCATGGGCACCTGCATGGGCACCCGGCACACCAAACCGGAAACTCGGAACCTGGAACTCAGTGCTAGATAAGGCAAGTAAAACGGATGAAATTAACGCGACTCGCTACGTACGCCTGGACGGTATTAGCCTATAATCTGGCGATCATTTTGTGGGGGGCATACGTGCGCGCCTCCGGCTCCGGCGCTGGCTGCGGCAGCCATTGGCCGCTGTGCAACGGCGAGATCATCCCGCGCAATCCGCAGATCGAAACGCTGATCGAGTTTACCCACCGACTGAGCAGCGGCCTGGCGCTGATCATGGTGCTGGCGCTGCTGATCTGGGCCTTCCGGGCATCGCCGCTCGGCCATCCCGTTCGGCTGGGCGCGTTCCTCTCGACGTTCTTCATCATCACCGAGGCGCTGGTCGGGGCAGGGCTGGTGCTGTTTATGCTGGTCGCCGATAATGCCTCGATGGCCCGCGCGCTCTTTATGGCCGTTCATTTGCTCAACACGTTCCTGCTGCTGGGCGCGCTGACGCTCACCGCCTGGTGGGCATCCGGAGGACAGGCGATCCGGCTGCGCGGGCAGGGAACCGTGGCGCTGCTGCTCGGCGCGGGCATCGTCGGCATGCTCGTGCTTGGCGTGAGCGGCGCGATCACGGCGCTGGGCGATACGCTCTTTCCGGCGTCATCGCTGGCGGAGGGCTTGCGACAGGATTTCTCGCCGACGGCTCATCTGCTGCTGCGTCTGCGGGTGCTCCATCCGACGATCGCGGTAGGGCTGGGCATGTACCTCTTGTTTGCCGCAAGCTGCGTCAGCGTGCTGCGGCCCAATGTCCAGACCAGGCGCTTTGCCCGCATGATCGTCGCGCTCTTCGTGGCGCAGTTGGCGGCAGGACTGGTCAACGTCTTGCTGCTGGCACCGATCTGGATGCAGCTTGTCCACCTGCTGCTGGCCGATCTGGTCTGGATCGCGCTGATCCTGCTGGCGGCGACGGCGCTCGCGGGCGAAGCTGAACAGGCTCCGGCGATTCAATCTCTGCCGCAGCGCGAGCATGCCGTGTAGCTGGTGCTTACGCTTCGCCCATCTCGTCCACATCCTGCTGGTCGGCCTTTGAGCCTGGGCCGAGCTTCCGAATCAGATTCAGCGCCGGGTCGACTTCGATCTCGCCATGCTCTGGGAACTCGATGATCACCTGCTCTCGGCCGCCACTAATGCTGCTGGACCGCACCGTTCCGATACCATAGGGTAGGCACTGGACGCGCTCGCCGATATGAAAGCGCAGCTCCGCAGGCTCATCGGGGGCGGATTGCTCGACGCGCGGCGCGGGCTGGCGCTGCGCTGCCTCGCGCTCCTGACGCAGGCGGCGCATGCGCTCGATCATCGCATGGACGTCGGCTTCCGGCTCCGGCTGAGGATCGGGCGGCTGGGCGTGATTGAACGGCTGCCGGGCGCGCTCCTGCGGGCGCGGCGCATTCGACGGGCGACTCCGCGCGGGTCTATCATCTCGATCGCGGCGCTCGCTGGCGGGCGGCTGTCGCCGCGCTGGATCGCTGGTGGGCTGCGGCTGCTGCGGCCCGCGTCGCTGATATGGCGGCGGACTCGGTCGCTGCTGGTCGGGCTTGGGCGTGGGCGTGTTCGGCGCGTGCTGCCGCACCGGCGACCGATGCGAAAACGGGCGCTGCGGCTCGCTTCGCTGGCGGCTCGGCTGCGGTGGGCGGCTCGGCGGCTCAGAGCGTGGGCGCGGCGCTGATGGCTCGGAGCGTGGGCGCTCATCCGTCGGCGATCGAGCGGCGTCATTCGTCGTGTGAGGCGGATTTGTGCGCGCTGGACTGGCGACAGGTGGCGCTGTCCGCTGTGGCGGCGGCTCGGTTCTCGCGGCGGCACGATCGTCGAGCGGCTTTGGTCGTCCATTGCGCGTGGCCGCTACGGGCTGCTCCTCGTGGCCGGGCTGGATCGGCTGCTCGCGCTCCGTGGGCGCTGCCTCTCCCTCATCCTCGTCTTCCAGCGGCGGCAACAGATCTTCGATGCGATAGTATCGCGTGGCTGGCCTGGGCTGCGGTGTCGGCGCGGGCGCGGCGGCGAGAGGCTCGGCGGGCGGGGCGGGCGGCGCTGCGTGCTCGACTCCCTCTGGCTGCGGCGCGGCTGCGGCCATCGCAGGCGCGGCTTCGACCACCTCTGGCTGCGGCGTGGGCTGTGCTACGGCGGGAGTCGGCGGCGCGGGCTTGGTCGTATCGGCGCTCGGCGCTGGCTCCGGCTCCGCTGCAATCTCCGGCTGCGGCACAGATTGCTCCAGGCTGGCAGCCGCGATCGGCGTTGCGGCGGGCGGCGCTGGTTTTTCCGGCGCGGTATAGACCGCTGCGAGTCGAGCGGTCGGTAGCGGCTGCTCACCGGCTACCGGCTTAGCAGGCGCAGGGCGCGTTGTCTCCGGCTGCGGCGCGCTCTGCTGCACGGGCGGTCTGGCCTCAATCGGTCGATCCGTCCGCGCGGCCTGATCGGCCACCTGGGGGCGCTGCGGCACCGGCGCGAGCGCTGGACGCTCTCGATCGGCAGCGCTATGATCCGCGCGCGGCTGCGCTGCCGGTCGCACTGGTGAGGCGGGCGCTGGCGTGGGCGGTGTAGACCGTGGTGCGCGATCCGCGACCTGCGGCTTTGGTGCGGGCTGCCTGGGCGGCTCCGCTGGCACAGCGGGCGTGGGCTTCGGCTGGGGCTTGGGCGGCTCCGCTGGCGTGGGCTTCGGCTGAAGCTGCGGCGCTGGCTTCTCGACCGGCCCCGGCGGGCGGGCGCTGGTTTGTGGCTGCGGCTTGGGCGGCTCCGCTGGCGTGGGCTTCGGCTGAAGCTGCGGCGCTGGCTTCTCGACCGGCCCCGGCGGGCGGGCGCTCGGCTGTGGGATAGCCTGGGCCGGGAGCGGCGCTTTCGCTGGCTGTGCAATCGCCGGGACAGGCAGCGGCGTTTTGGCTGGAACCGCGACCGGCTGCGGCTGCTCCACTTCGATCGACGCGGCGGGATCGTACAGCCGACTGATCCAGGCCATCTCAGCCGTCGCCAGACGCTTGTAGACCGGGCGGGCGGCACACGCTCTGGCAAGCTCCAAGGCCAGCTCGATCAGCCGCTCGAACTGGCTATAGACACAATCGGCGATGCCCACACCGCCCGGCTCGGTTTCGATCAGGTAGAGCCGCTGCTGCTCGGCGGCGTAGGCGGGCGCGAGCGCTGCCGGTGATGCGAGCGCGACCAGCGGAAGCGCCTGGGTGATCGCCCAGCCCATCGCCTGCGGATCTGCTACCGGCCCGGACACTGGAATCCAGCAGGCGGATGCGAGCCACTGCGTCTCAGGTGCGTTTGTCGGCAGCCGTCGCTCTGGAGCGTCTGGCCGTAGCTCGCGCAGCCCGGCGATCTGCTGTGTAGCCAAGACTTTGCCCTTGATCAGATCGGCGGTCTGCTTGCCGAAGCGAATCGTGCGCGCGGCCAGCTCTTCGCGCACATGAACGCTCGTCTCGGTCAGCACCACGGTCGCGCGCTCGGCCAGATCGGGGGCAAGCTGAATCGTCTGGCGGGACTCGTCGCGACGGACGATGCGCAGGCCGGGCACGAAGACCTGATCGGGCAGTGTGCAGCGGTCCTGCAGCGCGGGCGGAACCGTGGCGATCGGTTTGCCCTGCGGATCGAAGACGACCAGCGGCGGGCCGCCAATCGCGCGCGGATCGACCTCGGCGTACGGATCGTCGATCTCAGGCGCGATCGGCCACAGATCGCCGCTCGGCAGCGGCTGGAGCGTTCCTTTCTTGACCAGCCGGTCGCGCAGCTCGCGCACGGCCCAGCGATCGATCTCGGCCTCCTCCAGCGGACGCTCGGCGGCGGCGCAGGTGAGGTGCGCCGCGACGACGTAGGGATTGCTGTTCGCCAGCGGCCAGTACGGCAGCGCGTTGAGCAGCACATCGGGCTGCGCGGCAAAGAGCAGCTCGTGCGGCTCGCCGCCAGCCAGCAAGATCAGCAGCCGATAGCCGGAGCGCAGCAAGCTCTGGCGGTCGTCGATCGCGCGGGGAATGCCGGCGACGATCGCGACGCGCGCATCATCGACCTGAGCGATGCCGCTGGTGGCGGCCAGTCCACGCAGGCGCTCCGTCTCCTCGGCATCGCGGCCTACCACCGTGATCGCCAGACGACGGGCGGTGAGCTGTCCGGCCAGCCGCAGCACCGTCGCCGCGCGGTCGCTCCCACAGCGCCACAGCGCGATCAGCGTGCTATGACTCGGCCCGTCGGGCGCGGCGACAACCTGCATCGGACGATCCAGCAGGCGGCCAAGCGTCGCGCCGACATCTGCCACCGACGCCAGCGAAACCAGCAGTTGCAGCGGCGTGTGCGCGGTCAGCCGCTCGACGCGCCGCAGCAGCCAGTGGAGATGCCCGGCCTCCGCGCCGGTGTAGCCGTGCAGCGCAGGCAGCGCGACGAAGCGAAGCTGCGGCCAGAGCCAGCGCCAGGCGCGATCGTGGTAGCGCAGCACCCGGCGGTGGAGATCCGAGGGCGTGGCGAGAATAAGCTGTGCCTGGGTGATGCGCCCGCCCGGCTGGGCGGCGTCGAGCCAGCGGATGCCGAGCGTTTCGGCGAGCGCGACCAGCCTTGAGCGAAATGTCGTCTCGTCATGTGGCGCGATGTAGAGCAGCGCGGGCGTGGGCTGGCGTTGAAGCTGGCTCAGCGTCAGGAGCAGCAGATCGTCGTGGGGCGACGAGCCGTGGCCCATCAGCGCGACCGAGTGCTGAGTCTGCGCGGCGGAGAGCGCCAGCGCGTGATGGCCGAGCGTCGGCCTGCCGACGAGCCGCGTCCAGGCGGTGATCAGCGCGGGCGGCAGCGGCAGCGCCAGCGGCGAGTCGGTAACGCCGGGCAGCGTGACAGGCCCCGCCAGGGCGTTATCGCCATCCGGCGCGGCGTGCTCTCCGAGATGCCGTAGCAGATCGATCACCGTCGCCATGTTTTAGCCCACTGCTCAGCCTTTCTGCACGGAGTATAGCACACGCAGCGCCGCTACGGGGCTGCCCGGCGCGTCCGAGCATCAGGAGTCGTGTAGAATCTTGTCCTAACGGCCTATTGCGTGGCACAATAGTGCGAGCTATGGTATATGACGAGCGCTGCGGTATGGCGCTGGCATACACGTTGCTGCCGGTGGTTGTCGTGCGACAATCGATGCTCTGCTATGATCACCTCACGCATATGTCGAGGAAAGAAAACGATGCTCTTTGTTGAATTCGCCCATGTGTGCGAGCAGGTTGCCGCAACAACCAAAAAACTTGAAAAAGCAGCGCTGCTCAAGACCTTCTTCGCGCAGCTCTCCGACGCCGATCTGCTCCTGGCGGCGCGCTTCTTTGCGGGCACGCCCTTTCCCCTGGCCGACCAGCGCGTGCTCAGCGTTGGCGGCGCTGTGGTGCGCGATGCCGTGCTGGCGCTCACGGAGGCCGCTCCCGACGTGTGGAGCCGTCTGGTGGTCGAGCATGGCGAGGCCGGGCGCGCGGCCCAGGTTCTACTGCCGGGCCATGTCGCGCCCCGCCCGACGCTGACCCTGGCCGACCTGATGGCGGTCTACGAGCAGTTGCACGCGGCGCGCGGCCCCTCCAAGAAGCTGCCGATCATCGTCGCGGCGCTTCGGCAGATGACGCCGCTCGAAGGCGTGTATTTTATCAAGCTGATGCTGGGCGGCGACCTGCGGATCGGGCTACAGGAGGGCCTGGTCGAGGATGCGATTGCCAGAGCGGCTGCGGTGCCGGTGGCGCAGGTGCAGCGCGCCAACATGCTGATCGGCGATATTGGCGAGACGGCGCTGCTGGCGCGGCACGAGCGCCTGGACGAGGCCCAGATGCGGCTGTTTCATCCGCTGAAGTTTATGCTGGCATCGCCGATCGCCGAGCCGGAGGAGATTCGCAAGAATATTGAGGGCGCGTTCTTTGTCGAGGATAAGTACGACGGCATTCGGGCACACGCGCACAGGCAGGGCCAGCGTGTGGCGCTCTACTCGCGCACGCTCGACGAGATCACCCATCGCTTCCCGGAGGTTGTCGCGGCGCTGGCCGAGCTGCCCGGCGAGTGGGTGCTCGACGGCGAGATCCTGGCGGCGCGGGATGGGCGGATCTTGCCGTTCAAGGCGTTGCAGGCGCGGCTGGGGCGCAAAGAGGTCAGCGCCGAGATCATGGAGCAAACGCCGACAATCTTTATCGCCTACGACATCTTGTATCAGGACGGCGCGGTGCTGCTGGACGATCCGCTCTATATGCGGCGCGTGCGGCTGGAAGATCTGATCCGGCCCTACGGCGGCGAGCAGCCGCTGGATGGCGTGGTATCGGGCACGATCATGCCGTCGCTCCAGTTGCTGATCCGGAACATCGATCGGATCGACCGGCTCTTCGAGCAGGCGCGGACGCGCGGCAACGAGGGCTTGATGGTCAAAGACCCCGACTCGCGCTACAAGCCCGGACGCCGGGGCCGCGAGTGGCTCAAGGTCAAAAAGGCGCTGGCGACGCTCGACGTCGTGGTGACGGCTGCTGAGGTCGGCAACGGCAACCGGCGGCGCTTCCTCAGCGATTATACCTTCGCGGTTCGTCGCTCGACGGATGATCCTGAGCTGCTCAACGTCGGCAAGGCGTACAGCGGGCTGACCGACGCCGAGATTCAGGAGTTGACCGAGTGGTTTACCGAGCATACCATCCGCGACTTTGGCCGCGTGCGGCTGGTCGAGCCTGAGATCGTGCTGGAAGTCGCCTTTGATAGCGTCCAGCCTTCTCCGCGCCATAAGAGCGGCTACGCGCTGCGCTTTCCGCGAATCGTGCGCTGGCGACGCGACAAGTCCGCCGCTGAGATCGACACGCTAGCGACGGTGCGGCAGATCGCCGGGAGCACGTAGCTTCGAGTTCCAAGTTCCAGGCCCGCACCGCCGCTCCCGCTGCGCAGGCAAGGGGAATGTCGTTTGTTTGTTCTTTGTGTGCCGGGTGCGCCCGTTCTTTGTTCTCCGCCTAGCGCTTGCGTACCGTTATGTCCAGGGTGATCGGCTGGCCCTGCGTGACCGTGACCAGCTCGCTGGTCGTCGGCGCGTAGGCGTCGTGGTGGACGGTGAAGGTGTACCTGCCCGGTGGGAGCGGCCACTGATACCGTCCGTCGCCGCTGGTCAGCACCGCCAGCTCCGGGATAGCATGCGGCGGACTATCGTGCGACTGAGGTACCACGACCGCGCCGACCACCGGGTTGCCGGAGGCGTCGAGCACGCGACCCTCCACGCCGCTGCCGATACCGCTATCGGCGCTGCTCTGGCCGGGCACGTTGCTGACCGGAGCGTCGGGATCGATTGAGCCGCCGGGGCCGTGCGTGGGCGTGTCGGCGCTGTTCGCGCCCTGTCCTGAAGGATCGGTCATAACTGCACCACATGCTGCTAAGGCAAATGCCACCAATAGCACCGAGACGATCCAGAGCGTGCCGTTTAAGACGCTGCGAGTCATCACCACCTCCCTGGCGTGTCGCTTCTGAGGGAAGCGCGAGATCAGAGCAGGCGGCTGAGCTAGCAGCCGGTCAGACCGCCCTGCGGGCGCATCCGCCGGATATCGGTGATCGTATTGTGCTCGTCGACCAGCACGACGCTCGGCTGCCAGCCCTCAGGCACCGGCTCTTCTACCTGCGCATAGGCCATAATGATCACCAGATCGCCGACATTGACCAGATGGGCTGCCGCGCCGTTGAGCTGGATCGTGCCGCTGCCTGGCTCTCCCGCGATCGTATAGGTTTCAAGGCGATTACCGTTGGTGACATCTACCACCTGCACGCGCTCGAAGGGCAGAATATCCGCCGCTTCCAGCAGTGTCGAGTCAACAGTGATGCTGCCTATATAGTGCAGGTCGGCGGCGGTAACGGTAGCACGGTGAATCTTGCCGCGAACCATAGTGCGATAGATTGCCACGAAAAGACTCCTTTTCCAGTATGCAGATGCGGGCCACAGCCCGCGCGATCATTCTACCATCAGTTGCGGGCTGCTGATGCGAAGTTGATGACGTTTACATAAGGTGGGCTTTGAAGATCTCCGGCGGTTTGCAGATCGACTGACCTCGTAAGGGCGTATCGATAATGGTCGCGAAATAATGGCGGATACACCGCAGGGGCGTACCGTTCATGGTTCAATCATTGTGACAACTATTATAAATTTAAGAGTCGTCGCGTATGGTCCTAGCGGCGCGGCTCGTCGATAACTATCAGCGTTTCGCCTCT
>DASUTC010000092.1 GCA_036374795.1 Herpetosiphonaceae bacterium | reverse complement strand
GTCGCGGTGGCTGTACGAGATGAACACATCGTAGGCGAAGCTCTCGGCCATGCACTGCTCCCCTCACGCGGCAGCCGTATGGTAGCACAGCCGATCAAGATGGGGGTTAAACACAGAGCCAGGACGGGATTCCCGCCCTGGCTGCTCTCCGACTGAGTGATCCGAGACTACTTGATCGGCTCCGCGGTGCCATCCGGCAGATAGACCTCGTAGCTCACGCCGCCGACCGGCTCTCGCAGACCTTCGGCGTACTGCACCGCCTCGATCATGAACGGACGCTGAGAGGTCGTGATCTCGTCGGACTGGAAGCCCAGCTTGACGGGATAGGCTTTATCCGGCTCGGTGACAATCCCATCGAACCACGCGCCCATCGGATCGATCACGCGGAACTGTGTCTCACCCACGCGCTCGAAGCCGCCGCCCTTGCCGCCTGCTTCCAGCCAGAACCGCGTCAGCTCAGGCCCCAGGTCGACAACCACGTTGCCATGGCGCAGGAACGGATCTTGTAGCTGCTCGCGCGGCTCGCGGATGACCAGGCGCTGCGGGCGCAGCTCGCGATCAATGTTGCGGAAGTCGAAGTCGATCCATTGCCACCAGTTGGGCTTGAGATTGACGATATTCATGTTGCGCCACGCGATGTTGTTGTTGTAGCGCGTGTTGTAGTTGACATCCGATGTCTCGCCGTAGGTCATCGGCTCCTGGGCGGACTCCCAGCGGACCAGGATGCAGTAGTGGCCGGTGCTGGGCGGATTCCACGGCACCTTCACGTCCACCGTCGCGCCCGGAGCTACATTCGCCGCCACCACACCGATCTGGGTCCAGTTGGTCGGCCAGGCCAGGCCCGCCGACGCGTTGGCGACGTAGAAGCGGAGGTTGCCGCTGCCGGTGATATGACCACGGTTGCGCAGCCGGGCGTACATCCAGTTGGTCTGGCCGAACTCAGGATTCTGGTGGCCGTAGATATTGTCGTTGGCGAGGCGATTCCAGATGTAGGGGCTTTCCCACATGTTCATCGCGGCGGTCGCCGGATCGGGCTCGCGGCCCGTGTCGGCAGTTTTGTCGCCGACCCACACGTCGGGCTTGTAGCAGTAGAGCAGGCGGTTGGGCGTGCCCGCCGGAACACCGCTGAGCACGTTCAGCGTCGCGTTGTTGTTGATCCAGGCCGTCACCGCGGCGACCGGCACGTTGCCGTTGTGCTGCAGGTAGTGAGCGGCGCAGCCCGCGATGTGCGGCGAGGCCATTGAGGTGCCGTTCATCGTGGCGGTGCTGTTGTTGAGATAGGCCGACTTGATCGCCTTGCCCGGCGCATAGCCGTCGACGCAGGTGCCGTGGTTCGAGCCGCCGAAGGTAAAGATCGCGTGCTGATCGAGCTTATCCGAGGCTGCGGTCGTGTACGCGGCAGGCGTGCTGGCAGGCGAGTAGTTACAGGCATTCAGGTTATCGTTGCCTGCGGCTACCGCCGTGAAGACGCCGGAGTTGACCAGGTTGGTCGTCGCGGTGTTGACCGCCGCCGAGTAGCCGCCGCCCAGCGACATGTTCGCCACGGCTGGCTTGACCGCGTTCAGGCGCACCCAGTCGATGCCGGCGATCACCCAGGCATACGTGCCGGAGCCGTTACAGTCGAGCACGCGCACGCCGCGCAGCTGGACGCTCTTGGCAACGCCCCAGGTCGTGCCGCCGACCGTGCCCGCGACATGCGTGCCGTGGCCCTGGCAATCGGTCGCCGGGAGCGAGCCGTCAACTGCGTCGTACGCATCCGCCGCGCGTCCGCCGAAGTCGGGATGCGTCGTCAGGATGCCCGTATCGATAATGTAGGCCGTCACGCCGCTGCCGGTCAGGTAGTAGGTGAAGCTGCCGGAGAGCGGCAGATTGCGCTGATCGATACGGTCGAGGCCCCACGGATCGCCGTTGGCATCCATGAACTGCGTCGCATCGACCTTGACCTCCTGGTCTTGTTCGACGTAATCGACATTGGGGTTGCGTCGAATCGCGTTGAGCTGTCCGGCGTTCAGCACTGCCGCGAAGCCGTTGAGCGCCGCCTCATAGACAAACTTGGGCGTCACGCCTGCGATAGCGGCGGCGGCGCGCGCATCGCCACCCTCTTTCATCACAACGATATACTGACCAGGAATGGCCTTGCCTTTGGCAACCGCGAGCGGCGCGAGCTTCGTGCTGGATGCCTGTCCTGATTGTGGCACCAGCAGCACATTAAGCGCAAAGAGAACGATGGCGAACAGCCTGACGAAACGATTCATCGATAGCCTCCAGAATACCTCTTACCGATACTGAAGAAGGAGCGAACGTAGGATGATGCTTGCGAATGCGGTATAAGAGCTGTGTGGCGGGCCAGACGGCCCTCGAAATGCGACGTGGCGTGATCCTGGTCAGGGCGCTCAGATCAACCCGTTGGCCTCCTTTCGATACATCATCGCCGGATGAGCTGCTCATTGGCTGAGGGATAGCCGAGTGAGGGGGAGAAATCACTTGACTATCGTGTCCTCACCTACTAAGACGCAGCCAATCCTCTTGACCTTTCCTAAACCTGCCAGCGAAATGCGTTTGGTGTTGATACCTGACCTGTAGCCGGGGAAGAGTCGAGCGGTGGAGAGGCTCGACTATCGTGTCCTCACCTCCTAAGACGCAGCCAATCCTTTTGACCTTTCCTACACGACTTGCAGATCGATCGATCTCGTAGGGGCACGGCGTGTCGTATCCTGGGCGTATGCCAGACGCCCCGGCGGGTCAGTCGATCTGTCGCGTGGAAAAGAAGAGGCTAGAGGCGGGGTGCCTCTAGCCTGGAAGGAGATGAGCGAGTATGCTTACGGGATCGGCAGGGTGCTCAATCCTTGAGGTAGCCCAGCGCGAACGTTGCGCCGGAGCCGCCGAACGACTGACCCTCGATCGCCAGCCAGTCCAGCGGCAGGCTGCGCTGACGCGGCGTTACGACCTGCCACGCGCCCTGATCGAGCCGCATCAGCACCAGCCGATCTTCGGTGATCCGCAGGCGATTCAGCAGATCCTGGTTATAGCTCCAGCGCACAGACAGCGCAGGATGCGATTGGGCTGTGTTCCACGGGGTGCTCGTGTTTTCCCTGGCGATCACCGGCTGCACGTTGAGCGGCGTGTCGATCATGCCTCCCACGTCCGGCGGCAGGCTTGCGACGGATGTTCGGTAGGGACACGACACGCTGTAGAGCATATGCGAGTCCGAGGGAGAACCGATCTGCGGGGTTTTCGACGACGTGAGATCGACCGAGCGCTCAAGCAGCGGCGCGTGTCCGGTGATCGTCGCCGGTCCCACGCCGCCGGCCAGTTGATACCAGCCGATCGTCTCCTCCTGCCGCTCGCCGATATCGGCGGAGCGCGCGTAGATGTAGCCGTACTCGGCGGGCGGGCTGCCCCACGGGAAGGTGAACGCATGGACGAAGTTGCCGCTGGCGTCGATCGTCTTGGTGACGAGCGGTAGACAGTTGCCGCCGGATGGGCAGTACGTCAGCTGCACCCGGTTGGTCAGACCGGCACAGTCGCGCAGCCGCACAGTAAGCTGAGTCACCTGGGAGATTCCGCCGCTGGTGGTAAACGTGGGCGTGGTGCTGAGGCACGGCTTCCAGGCGTTGCGCTGAAGATACAGATCGTTGAGCTTGCTCTGGCCGATGACCAGCGGCGTGCTATCCGAGTTGGCGACATACTGAGCGCCCGCCTGCGCGTCCTGCACGATGATCACAGCCCGATCATGGGCGGGATCTTCGACGCCCAGAAACGGCAGCGGAAACATCTCATCCGTTACCATCGTGCCCTGGCCGATGATCCGCTGCGGCGACTTATCGGTATAGCTCCGCACCAGATAGCCGTGACCCGATAGCTTCACGCCCGGCACGATCGTGTTGCGCAGGCGCACATTCGCCGACGAGTTCGCCGGCAGCGAGCTGACCGACGCGATCGTCCACGGCACCGGCTCAGCCGTCGGGGTGGCCGTGGCCGCCGATGGGATCACAAGGCCGGGATAGAAGCGCTGGAGCGTGTGCCAGTCGGACTCGCCGTGGATCTTCATCTGCGGCGTGACATCGCAGGTGCCATCGCTGGGATCGCCGCGCCAGAGCTGCCCGGCGCGATAATGATAGGCCATCAGCGAGTCGGTCTGGTCGATCGTCGGATCGCCGGGCGCAATATCGGGCAGATGCTTATGGCTGCTCGTGCAGTACACGGGCGCGAGCGTATCTTGATTGTAATATTCATCGTACAAATACAGCGCGTAGTGCGCCCACTCATGACCGATCGTGCGATAGCCGTCGCTCATGGCCCACGGGCCGCAGCGCCCACTTTTGCCGTCCCAGAGCCGCCCCAGATAGATCGCGCTAGGATAAAACGTCTGCTTGCGGCTCGTGACCGGGCTGGTGTACTCCATCGGCGATGTGACGATGCCGCCGACGAACGCCTTGGGGCGATAGCTGCTATCGGCCAGCACGCGAATATTGGCGTTGTTCCAGTTCGCTCCGCCGGTATAGATCGTCACGCTGCCGAGCTTCATCTGGCCGTCGGTGTAGAGCGCCAGATAATTCGACGCCTGTGTCAGGCCGGTGATCAGATCGTCCAGGTAGTTACCCACCACGCCGGTCGTGCCGCACTGGCTGAGCGTCAGGTCGTTCTGAAGCTGATCGTTGGTACCCGGCTGCCATTCGAGCGACACGGTCACATTAAATGCTATGACCTGATTGGTCTGCATCTCAGCCGTCTGCGCTGATGTCGTCGGGAGGCCAACCAGGAGCAATGGCAACAGCAGCATGCACTGTACGAGGCGTCGCATCTAGATGTGTCCTTTCGTTCACAAACCTGTGGATCACGAGCGGTACGCTAAACCCACAATCAAGACGGAAGATGGAGGCGCGACCTTTCCTTTGCCGATTCACCCGCCACAAGCAGTGAGTCCGCGCCGGGGGCCGGCGTGCTCCACAGCATCGATGCTTCTGCGCAGGATCGGTGACGGTCGGTTTCCGCACACGTATCGTGATCATCTATATAAAAGCAAAACATTAATATTTTAGCTTTCATTTACAAGTTAAAGACGGTATATTAGGGCTAAACCTTTCCGCTCTAAGAGCTACGCTGGCATGTGCCGTGTATGGAGCCCGGCAGATGCGCGACATCCGAGAGGTGTGGAGACGAGGTTTCGTTGGCGCGCGTGATCGACCGGATCGCCCGCGACCACGTATCCCCCAGGCTCACTCCGTCGCAACAAACGACCGCGTTCATCCTGTCGTTGAAGTTGGGGACACGCTATGGTGGCGATCATCCGTAATAGTGAGCATACCGAAGAGACGACGGATCAATTCTGCGACGGGCTCACCCGTGTATCTCCGAGCCAGTACCATGTGCTGGAAGCAGCGGCGATCCTCGAAACATTCGATCTGGACACGCTGGCCGCGCTCGTGGACGAGCCGGTCGCGACGATCGTGCCGGATCTCGTGGCCGCTGGCATCATCTGCACAGCAGCGCCGGGCTACCGGATCAATCCGTCGGTGCAGGAGGCGATCTACAGCGCGCTGCAAGAAGCGCCGGAGCTGCTGCGCGCACTGGTTGGCGAGGCCGCGCGGCACTATGCGCACCGCCTGACGATGGCCGCTCCGCCGGAGCACGCCGCGCTCGAAGCTACTACCATGCGCCTTGTCGAGCGCTTCTGTGAGCTGCTGATCCAGCAGGAGCCGACCGCGCTGGCGACCGCGCTTGCCGAGCTGCCGCTGCACGATCTGCGAACGCCCAGGCATCGGTACCTGCTGTGGTACTACCGTGGCCTCAGCTTCGGTCTGATCGAGCAGTACGCAGCATCGCGCTCCGAGCTGACGCGCCTGCTGACGGAGGCCGAGCTGGACGACGCGCTGCGCGCGCGGGTGCTCAACTCTGAGGGCACGTTCGCGCGGCTGCAAGGCGATTATCAGCGCGCCAGAGATACGTTTCAGACCAGCTACGAGCTATGGCAGCGCCTCGGCAATCCTGCGCGCGAGGGTCTGGCGCTGATGAACCTGGGCATCCTGAGCTACTACCTCCAGGATTATCCAGTCGCCGAGCGCCAGCTTACCACCAGCCTTGAGCTTTTTCGGCGGGTCGAGAACGTTCACTGGCAGGCGATGGCCTGGACCAACCTGGGGCTTGTGGCGCGGGATCTTGGGCGGTGGGAGCAATCTCTGGCGGCCTTCGGCCATGCCGCCGCGATCTTCGAGCGCGACGGGCCGCTCGACTTCTTCGCGCAAGTCACCAACAATATCGCCGAGGTCCGGCTGCTTCAGGGCCAGTTCGACCGTGCCTGCGCGGACTTCGAGCGCGCGCTGCACCAGATGCGCACGCGCACCTTCGCCGTGGACGCGCATCTTGGCCTTGGTCTGGTGTGCCAGGCGCAGGACGACGACGCTGCGGCGCTGGTTCACTATCGTGCGGCGCTAGAGATAGTGCAGGAGCTTGGACGGCGTGAGATTGTCGCGCAGGTCCAGTACCGGATCGGCCATGCCGAGCAGCGGCTCCACCATGCGGCGGCGGCGCTGCATCACTACGCGCTGGCGGTCGAGGCGATCGAGGCGGCGCGCGCGACGACCTCCGACGAATCGCTGCAAATCAGCATCATGGGACGCTGGCAGCAGGTCTACGAGGCGGCAATCCTGCTGTGCCTGGAGCAGGGCGATGCGGCGCTGGCGTTCGACTACGCGGAGCGCGCGCGGGCACGGGCCTTTGCCGATATGCTGGCGCGGCATACGTCCAGCCTGCATGCCGCCGATGTCGCGCCGATCACCGCGCGTGAGGTGCAGGCGCTGCTGCCTCCGCAGATGCTTGTGCTGGCGTATGTGAGCACCGGCCTGTACAATCCAGAAACGGCATTGCTCCGCGCGTGCGATCCACGGGTGCGCGCCTGTCTGGAAACGCCCTCGCGGCTGCTGCTCCTAGCGCTCACCGCCGACGACATACGCGGCCATGATTGCGCGGTCAATCCAAACGTCTTCCAGGCCGCCTCGCCGTATCTTGCCGACGGCCAGCGCTTCCTGGCGAGCAATCTCCTGCGCCGGATTTACCGGGCGCTGATCGCGCCCGCTGGCGATCTGCTGGCTCCGGCGCGGCAGGTGGCGATCATTCCCCACGGCCCGCTGCATCAGCTTCCCTTCACCGCGCTGCTCGACGACAACGACGAGCCGCTGCTTGAGCATGGCCTGGACCTGATCTACGCGCCGAGCGCGACGGTTCTCTTCCGCGCCGGACGCTCGCGATCTGCTGGCGCTTCCGAGCTATGTCTGACCGTGGGCTATGACGGCGGCACCGACCGCAACCTGCGGCATGTCGAGCCGGAGGCGGAGACGGTCGCGGCGCTGTGTGGCGGAACCGTCTGGCACGGGCATCGCGACATTCGGCGGCAGTTGTCCGCCGTCGTCGGGCGCTACCGATGGCTCCACTTCGCCTGTCACGGGGAGTTCGATCACGACAATCCCCTGCGCTCCTGGCTGGAGATCGGCCCCGGCGAGAAGCTCAGCGCCGCCGATGTGCTCGCGGACTACCAGCTTCAGGCTGAACTGGTGACGCTCAGCGCGTGCCGGAGCGGCCTGAGCCGGGTGCTGCGCGGCGATGAGCCGATGGGCCTGGTGCGGACGTTCCTGCGATCCGGCGCGCGAGCCGTGCTGGTCACGCTGTGGATGGTCGAAGATACCTCGGCGCGGCTGCTGATGGAGCGGTTTTATGCCATCCTCCTGGCACAGCAGCCATGCAGCGATCCGCCCACGGCGCTGCGTGCGGCGCAGCGCTACCTGCGCCACCTGCGCGCGCGCGAGGTCGCCGAGTGGCTGGCGCGGAACGGCGAGGCCGTGCCGCAGAGCTTAAGCGACGATCCAGCAGCGCGACCCTTCGCCAACCCGATCTTTTGGGCACCTTACGTGCTGGTCTGCGGCGGGCTATCGACATCGACCTCGATCTGAAGCCCCGGCACATCGTCGATCGGCACATTCTCGAAGACAGCTTCGCCCCAGGGATCGGTGTGAGCGCGGCGCTGGGTGCCGCCGACGGTCAGCGTCACGGGAAGATCGGCCAGATCGGGCCACTCGCGATCGGCAAGCACTACCTGGGAGCGCACCGTACACTGATCCTGGGCATCGCGCTGCCGATAGACGCTCACCTGAAGCCGCGTGTCATCGCCGAAGGGCTGATCGACGGTTACATCAAGCATCGGCTCGTGGGCAGCGCCACGCAGCGCAAACTCGGAGCGCTGCGGCGCGAGCAGATCGAGGAGCGACTGGGAGAGCGTGAAGCGCAAACGGCGCTCTGCCAGCCGCTCGATCGCAGCCGTGAGCGTCCGCTGTAGCCGATCCGCTGTGCTCAGCCGCAAGAAATCCAGAGCGGGCGCGGGAACGGCGATCGGTAGCAGATCCGTCGCCTCGGCGAGACGCGCCTCGTACACCAGGGCGTACGCCTCGGCACACGCGACACAGCTATCGAGATGCTGGGTCACGATCGGAAATAGCGCTATATAGTCCTGCCCGGCAAGCTGGGCGGTAATATACGGCTCCAGCACGTCGAGGCACGCGCTGTGGGCAGCCTGGTCATGGTGGAGTGTGATGATCTGAGCTAGCCGCTGCGCTTGCTGCAATGTCCAGTGATCGAAGCTCACGGCAGCCTCCTTCCCTAATGTGCGACAGGCCGGGGGTCTGGGGGTGGCCCCCAACGATTCCCCTCTCTGGTGCAGAATCTGCGGTTTCCCGACGCCTTGATCCTGCGCTAAATAAGTATAATCCTAAGACGAGCGAAACGACGGCTCCCTTTCCTTAGTCCAGCAGTTCGCGCAGCCGATCCAGAAGCGCCGGATCGCGGCGCAGCGCGGCGAGGTTTTTCGCGCGTGTCACCTGGATATGGCTGGGCCGAATCTCTTGTCCGGCGCGCTCGGTTTCGGCACGGGCCAGCACCTCGTCGGTCTGCTCCGCGAAGTAGCGCCCGATCACCACCCGCCGCGACCGCTCGCTCAGCGGGCCGTGGAAAATAACGTCGTGCAGCAGCGCCCGCACATCGGTCGTGTCGGCAAGCTGCTGCGAGGTCGCCAGCCACGGCGCGTGCTCATCGTCGATCGAGATCGCCGGGTAGCGCCGGTACTCAGGCCGTCGCAGCTCGTCGAGGACGACGCGGCGCACGATCTGGGCGGTCCACTCGCGAAAGACCACCGGATTACGGCACTGCTCCAGGCTACGATGGATTTTGATCAGCGCTTTCTGTGTACAGTCTGAGGCCAGGGAGGCGGGATCTCGCTGTGTGCGGAGCATCGCGTAGGCGATGCGGTACAGGTAGGCCCACAATTGCTCGAAGGCATCAGCTTGAGCATCGGTACCATCCTGCTGACAAGCAACATAGAGTGTTCGATCGTCAACCGTCTTATCCACGATGCGTACCCCTCGGCGAAACGTGTCCGCCTATTGTAGCATAGGCCACTCGCTGCCCCGTGCCGCAAGGAGCAGAACAAAGAACCGGGTGCCCTTTGGGCATGGGCACCCGGCAAAAGAACACGGGAACAAAAGAACGAAAGAACAAAGCCGTACCTTCCGTGTTCTTGTGTTCCCGTGTTCGCTACTCCCCCGACCCCTGATCCCTGGACTTGAAGCTTTGAACTTGAAACTCTGAACGCAGAATACTAAACGCGGCGCAGGCGAACCGGACTCAGCGCGGTCGTCTGGCCGCCATCGACCACGATCACCTCGCCCGTAGCATAGGACGAGCCCGAGCCGACCAGAAAGGCAACCCAGCTTGCGATCTCGTCGGGCTGGCCGATCTTGCCCACCAGCGGATTATCCAGCGGTCGTCCGGCGATCGGCACATAGTGCGCCTCAGTCATCGGCGTTACCACCCAGCCGGGCGCGAGGCAATGTGCCCGAATACCGTGCGGTGCCAGCTCACAGGCGATCGATTTCGTCAGCATGATCACCGCCGCCTTGGATACGTTGTAGGGCGCGAGCGTCGCCTCAGGGTAGAGGCCGTTCACCGAGGAGATGGTGACGATGCTACCGCCCGCGCCCTGCTCGACCATCACGCGGGCAGCCGCCTGGCACACGGCGATCACACCGTGCAGGTTCACGCCAAGCGTCTGCTGCCAGTCCTGGGCGGTCAGCTCAAGGAAGCTTCTGGGCTCCGGCTGAACGCCGTGCGAGACGACCAGCGCATCCAGACGCCCGAAGCGCTGCCGTGTCGCCTCGACCGCCGCCTGCGCCTGCTCCGGCTGCGCCATATCGGCGACGTGCCACGCGCAGCGCTCGGCATTCCCCAGCTTCTCCGATGCCTGGCGCAACCGTTCCTCGCCGCGCGCGCAGAGCATCACCGCGTAGCCGTCATTCAGCAATGCCGCCGCGCTCGCCAGACCGATACCGCTGGAACCGCCTGTAATCAGCGCCACCCTGCCCCGGCCAGCGTCCTGAATCATGAGCATCTCCTTGCCGCGCCTCAGCGCCACGTTCATCCAAGCCCACGGCCTGTAGGCGCTTGGTTCTTTGTTCTTTCGTCATCCGCACGAGGCGTCGTTTTCTGCCACCGGCTGCGAAGACGAGCCAGACACCAGCCGCTCCACCACCTGCACAATCCGATCGGCGTTCGGGATGGCGTCCGCTTGCAACGCCGGGCTGAAGGGCATCGGCAGGGCGGCCCCGCACACACGCACCGGCATGGCCGCGAGCGCTCCGTAGAGCTCAGGCCGATCGCAGATCGCCGCGATGATCTCAGCCGCCATCGAAGCCGTCGGCGGCGCTTCATCGACGACGACGAGCCGACCCGTGGTGCGTACCGACGCGGCGATCGTCTCCATGTCGAGCGGCACCAGCGTGCGCGGGTCGATCACCGCGCAGGAGATGTTCTGCTGCGCCAGCCGATCAGCAGCCGTCAGCACCTCGCGCACCATCACGCCGATCGCGACGATCGTCACATCCGCCCCCCGACGCCAGACGCGCGCCGCGCCGAAGGGGATCGGCTCGATCACGCCGTCGCTGCGGTCCCACCACTCATAGAGCTGCGGAGCCTCGAAGACAAAGACCGGATTCGGATCGTCAAACGCCGTCAGGTACAGCCCGGCAGCCTCCTCGATCGTCGACGGCACGACGACCTTGATGCCCGGCACATGCGCGAACATGCCGTACGGCGACTGTTCGTGCTGCGCGCCAAGGTTATCGCCGCCCCTGGTCATCGCCCGCAGCGTTATTCCGATCGAGAACTGCTCGCCCGACATGTAGCGCAGCTTCGCCGCCTGGTTGACGATCTGGTCCATCGCCACAAAGGCGAAGGCTGCGCGGTTGAGATGGACGATCGGATGCAGGCCAGCGATGGCCGCGCCAACCGCGGCGCCGACCATCGTATGCTCGGCGATCGGAAAGAAGCGAATGCGGGCGCTGCCGAACTCGTCGGTCCAGAATGGCGGCACATAGGTGCCGAAGTAGAGCAGCCTCGGATTGGCCCGAAGCTGCTCGGTGATGACCTTGGTCGGGGGAGCCATCGTCATTACGGTACCTCGCTTGCTGCTGGCTGCGCCGATGTGGGTGTGAAAACGCCGCGCATTGCCGTTTCTGGGCCTGGCGGCGACGACTCGCGCGCAAACGCGACCGCCTCGTCGACCTCGGCATCCACCAGCCGGGCCAGATCCTCAAGCTGCGTGGCAGCGCAGCCCTGCTCGATCAGCACAGCCCTGAGCCGAGGCAGCGGATCGCGCGTAGCCCACTGCTGGACCTCATCTGCCGGGCGATACTCCGGCAGCGGCCTGGTGCCCCACTGCGCGTGGAAGCGCAGCAGGTAGGTTTTCGCCTCCAGAAAGGACGGTCCTTCGCCGCTGCGCGCGCGAGCTACCAGATCGCGCGCCGCCTGTCGCACCGCAAGCACATCGTTACCATCGACCGCCACGCCGGGCATCAGGTGCGCGCCGCCCCAGCGGCTCAAGTCCGTCGATGCGAAGACCTGATCGCTGCGGGTGACGTCCTGGTAGCTATTGTTCTCGCAGACAAAGACGATCGGCAGGTGTTGCGCCGAGGCCACGCTCAGGCACTCATGAACCACGCCCGCGCCGGTCGCGCCATCGCCGAAGAAGACGACCACGACCTGATCGCTCTGGCGAACCTGCGCAGCCATCGCCAGGCCCAGGGCGATCGGCACGTTCGCGCCGACCACCGCGTTGCCGCCGAGAAAGCCGCGCTGCCAATCGGCAAGATGCATCGAGCCGCCTCGGCCCTGACAGAGGCCGGTTTCTCGCCCGAAGATCTCTGCCATCATCCGGGGAAGAGCGACGCCCTTGGCGATTGCGTGGCCGTGTCCGCGATAGTAGCTGGCGATCTGGTCGTCGGCCTGGAGCGCGGCGCACACTCCGGCGGCGATGGCCTCGTGGCCGATGTAGGGATGGACAACTCCGGTGATCTCGCCGCTGGAGCGCAGCGTCAGCAGCCGCTCCTCGAAAACCCGTATCCGCAGCATCGTCTGGTACAGGTGCAGCATGGCCGCCTGGTCGTCGTTGCCCGGCGCTTCCGATGCAGTTCCTGGCATGCATACCCCCTACGTGGATTCTCCCGCCAGATCGCGCTGCGCCGATTCAACCCAGCGCGTCGGCGGAAAGAACCAGATCCAGGCCGTCGATGCGAGCATCGCGGCGGCGTACAGCGTCGGCAGTACGCCAAAGAAGCTTGAGGCGACACCGCCCACGATCGCGCCGATCGGGAACGAGGTTGCTCCGATCGCGCGCATCGTGGCGTTGACGCGACCCATCAGGTGGTGCGGGATGATCGTCTGGCGCATCGTCACGGAGGTCACGGCCCAGACAACGCTGACCAGACCAAAGATCAGGTTATAGACCAGCAGAACAATAAAGCTGTTGCCGTATGAGGCCAGCGGGATCAAAAAGAGCACCAGCCCGGCAACCGCCGAGGAGATGGTAATCATCAGGCTGAGCGGCATGCGCTTGACCAGCCGACGGGCCAGGATCACGCCCAGGAACGCGCCCAGATAATTCAGCGTCACGGTGACGCCCACGGCGGACGGCGAGAGCTGTAGCTCGCGGTAGACGTAGAAGAGATAGAGCGCGCCCAGGACCGAGCCGCCCAAGTTCAGCGTGAAGGTGCCCATCGTCAGGCGAATCAGCGTCGAGGAGCGCGAGAACATGCGCAGGCCGTCGAGCACGGACTGAAAGCCGAGCTTCGGCGGTGCTGTCTGGCGCAGCGAGGAGTCGTTTAGCCGCCAGAGTAGCGCCGCCGAGATCAGGAACGAGGCCATGTCGATCAGCATCGCCCAGCTCGCGCCCACCACCTGCACCAGCGTTCCGCCGAGACTCCAGCCGCTCATGCGCCCAACCGATCGACCGCCCTCAAGGTCGACGTTGCCGCGCATCAGGTCTTGCTCCGGCACCAGCGCCGGGATCAGCGATTGCACCGAAAGCTCGTGCAGCGCCTGGAAGAGGCCGATCAGCGCGCCCACGACGTAGAGATAGAGCAGCGAGTCGAGGCCGAAGGCCATCAGCAAGGGAACGGTTGCGACCGTCAGCGCCGCCGCCAGGTCCGAGATGATCAGCAGCCGCCGCAGCGAGATGCTATCGACGAGCAGCCCCAGCAGCGGGCCGATCAGCATCGACGGCAGGTACGATACCGCCAGCAGCGTTGTCACCTGGATCGCGGAGGCGTTATAGACGATGACAGCCAGCGTCGGGATTGCCAGCAATGTCACCTGGCTACCCAGAACGTTGATCGTCTCGGCCATCCAGGTAAGCTGATACTGCTGGCCGAGGCCGAAGGGATCACGAATCTTCTGAAGCTTATCTGCGCCCATCCTCACCAAGCGCGAATGTTTGAAAGCAGGAGGCAAAGCTCGCAATGCAGGTTTCCTTCCACGAACAGTTGCTTGTAGTGGGGGGCGACAATGACAGGTGCCTGAACGTCCTCTGCCACTTTCTCCTTATCACGATCGAGCTTCGCAGCGCGAAGGTGAGCGGAGCGTAGCATAGAACTGGGCGCGATGTATGTGTTTCAGCTTACAGCTTCAATGCGAGTTTCAAGTTTCAAGCTTCAAGTTTTGAGTTCCTTGAACTTTGAACCTGGGTTTCCCCTTGTGCGCCGGGCGCCCATGCCCTGGGGCCACACGTTGGGTCTGGCACCCGGTTCTTAGTTCGTCCGCCAAGCACAACCGCATAACTCCTATCAGCGTTAGGAGCTATGCGGCAACTGCTATAAGCCTCGTACTTCGAGTTTTTGGCTGTGCTTGGCAAGCCCGCTCGCGCAGCCACCTGTGCGAGGAGCCCATGATCGCATAGGCTCTGTCAGACCGAGGTGTACGGGATCGGCCAGGTCCGCATTCTGAACGGCAGCGCAACGCACCAATCGTCCAGGCGCAGCGCGATGCCCTCGTCGAGCAGCGTTTGAGCCGCTTCGGCAAGCGCATCATCCTGGGCTAGATCGGAGATGCGCACCGGCACCTGCATCCGCTGAAACGTCTCGCAGAGCGCGGCCTCGTCCAGCACGAAGCGCGCCTGGATGACGGTTGGGCGCGTATCTCGGATGATCACAAAGCCCGGCCCGCGTCGCCAATACATGCGCCCGAACGAGTAGAGCTGCCGCCAGATCTCGAAGGGCTCATCGACCGGATCTTCCGTGGGCGCGGGCAGGTGAACCAGCCGCTCAAGATCGATCGTCTCGTCGGCGCTGCCCTGCCACTGCACGCGCAGGCCAAACGAGAGCGAATCGCGCAGGAAACGGATGAACGCGAGCGTCGCCCTGGGCGCTTCCGCCGACAGCACGACAGGCCGCTCGACCACGATCGTGGGCACGGTTGCCCGCGCCAGCACGCCGACGCTCTGCTCGTCGGGCCATACCTCAGGGTCGTCAACTGCCCAGACCACGGTATACTCGGCACCGCCCGCCTGATCCGCCAGCCACGGCAGCAGTTGGTCGAGTTCCTCTTCGCGGGTGATACGCGCCGTCATGCGCAGGCCGGGCTGAGCCGGAGGACGTTCCAGCAGATCGATCGGATAACCTGTATTCGTCATCATAGGCTTATCTTCAGTTCATATCGGCGACAGCAGCCTCTGTCGCCGGAGCAGGCTGAATACGGACACGCGCGGGATTTGCCAGGGTTGCCAGCGACAGGTAGGTTCCCGCCTCCTCGAAGATCAGGCCTTGGCGTTTCATGTCGCCGATCCATCGATCCAGGCCGTCGATCGGCAACGCCTCCTCGATCAGCGCTCGCTCCAGCGCCGCCTGGGTCATTCCACGCCGCAGCAGCAGATAGGCCGCTACGTCTCGCGGCTGCTCGATGATGATGTCTGCTGGCGCACGATTCGCCCGGCGGTCGCTGATATGCAGCACGCCGTTGACCTGGCGGTAGGTGAGCGAGCTTTCGTAGTAGAGCGCCGACCACTCGATCACGGCGTCCTGAAGCCGCCGCGCGGTAGCGTCGCGGATGCCAGCCTCATCAGTCTCAAAGAGATAGACCATATCTTCCAGCTCGCTGACCGGCAGATCGTAGATCAGGCTATAACAATCGGCTGGCCTGCGCCGCGTGAAGCCAAAGCTGGGATCGTCGAAGTTCGGGCTGAAGCGCTCCAGCGCGATGCGGGTTGCGCCGCTCGGCGGCTGCAAGTGGACCAGCGCCGGTATCTGCTCAATGATGTTCAGATAGTCGTCGTCTGTTTCGCCGGGAAAGCCGTACAGGTAGTTCCACGAGACGGTTAGGTTATTCTCCTCGCCGTCGCGCAGCATCCGCACGTTTTGCACGCCGGAGACGCCCTTCTTCATCAGGCGCAAGACCCGGCTGCTCAGGCTTTCGATGCCCGGCTGGACATGCACGACATGCGCGTCGCGCAACGCCTTGACCTGCGCGCTGCTCAGGTTCGACTTGACCTCGTAATGAATTCTGCTGTCCCAGTCGGCCTCGATCAGCTGCGGGATCAGCGCTTTGAAGTAGCCCATATCCATGATGTTATCGACCATCACGATGTCCAGCGCGTGATACTTTCGCACCAGGGTATCGATCTCGGCGAAGACCGCATCCGGACGCTTGCTGCGGAATTTGATCATCGAGCCGTTCAGTCCGCAGAAGGTGCATTGGTGTTTCTCGCCCCACCAGCATCCACGCGACGACTCGACGACCAGCTTGGGCTCGACATACCCGGCCACCGGCGACTGGTCCATCATCTCGAAGTAGGTATCGTAGATCGGCATGGGCACGGAGCCGATCGGGTAGGCGATCGTACGGTCGCGGTTGACCACGGGCGCGCCGCTGCTGTCGCGCCAGCACAGCCCCTCGATCGCCGCGAGATCGCCGTGTCCGCCGAGCGCGTCCAGCAGTTGGACAAATGCCTGCTCGCCCTCGCCCCGCACGACGAAATCAATGAATGGAAAATTGCGATGCAGCGTCACGCCCTGAATGCCGTCGCAGTTCCCGCCGCCAAAGGCGATCCGCAGATCCGGCTGGAGCTCTCTGAGCCGCTGAGCCAGCGACAGCGACGGTACATTTTGCAGGAACGTCGTGGTAAAGCCAATCAGGTCATAGCCCTGAGCGACAATTTCCTGTGCCAACTCCTCGATGAATGCTGGCGCTAGCCCATGCAGCCGAGCGGCGGCGCGGGAATCGAAGCCGTGCTGCTCCAGATAGGCGCAGTACTCTTCCAGGTTATGCCCCGGCTGGCGGTAGAGCGCCGACGAGAAGACCCATTCGCCCACGCCGTAGAAGAACCCATGATCGGCTACGTCGATATAGCTGTTCGGATCGGCCTCGCCATGCTCCAGAATATACTCGGCCCAGCGCAGATTGGCGTACAGCTCTGAAATCTCATGCCGTTCCTCGCACGCGGCTATCCGAGCGTGCAGAATACCCAGGGCGATCGATGGGTAGTCAAGCGCATGCCAGGGCATGTTGACCAGCAGTATCCGCATGTCGATCCTCGTATGAAAAATGGAAGACTGAGGTATCACGCCCCAGTCTTCACCATGTCCGCCGTCGTTAGTTTGCCTTGGAAGCCGTCTTCTTCTCACTCGCTACATTCGCGTCCTGCTTCTTGTCGCGAGCGTGCATGTATGTAACATACCTGCACACGCCGGTCGCCGACCCACGAAGAGTGACCTTCTTCATGTCGATGCCTCCTTGTTGATACCTTTTAATAAATGGTCAATACGCTGACGATGCCTGCGCAGCATCCAGCGAGCGACCTCATCAGGGTGTTTGTCAACCAGCCCGCCCAGCCAGACAAAGATTTGATCGTTCGTCATCCCGGCAATATCAAGCGCTATGTGGCTATACTGCTCTAGCGCATGGACATGATCCTCGAACGCCCGATCACGCAGGACGGTTGACATATAATCCATGCCGATAGCGACGTGCCGCGCCTCGTCTTCGCTGACGCGGCGGTAGATTTCCTCAAGCACATCACCTTTGAAGGCTGCCCGCAAGATCCAGAACTCGTCTGCGGCCAGACCTTCTAGCATGGAGTGGGCGATGAAGCGCCCAAAGGGGTCCTCAATCGTTTCGAGGCCCTCGAAGAGATTATTGACAAATTCACTATCAGGAGCGACCACGCCGCCTCGGATCATCGCGTAGCGGGTAAAGACCTCGCTATGTTTGGCCTCATCCGATACGGCGGTGGCGAGGCAGTAGCGGATCGCTATATCGTCCACCTCGTTCAGCAGCCGGGCGGCCTGCATCATGCCAACTTGCTCGGCATAGACGCTCTGGCTAGCCAGATGCCAGGCTAGCTCCTGCCGCTCGGCGGAGATGGTCGTCGGTCGCTCAAAGTCGATGTCTGTTTTGGGATTCCAGTGAGCGACGCGCCGTGCCTTCTCGTAGATCCGAAACGCGCTGCGTTTAAGGTCCTGGCTAGTTGGCGCAATAAGACGCTTACGAGTCATCTGCCACCCTCTACCCTTCTACTACACGCTCAGTAAGTCGGCTAACACAAGCTGCTATGGATTTGACGTTGAGTGTGGTCGATCGGCGACACGCTGAATGGGTGTCTGCTCGCGTATGCGGGCCTGGAATAGTGCTGAGAGCAATATGCCAGGTAACGTTGTTAGGTTAATGATTTGGGTTATGGGCGTTTATGGACCCGAACAAACCTAAACTGATGGGTGCTCGTGTGCTTAATGGGCTGTTATATATTGATTAGGGCACATACATTGATGGTTATCAGGGGGGATAATAACCAAAATATGTATAGCTGGTATGCTCCGTTTATAGTAGGTTAAAAAGGCCGCTTTGTCAAGGGCCAGATCTGAGTATGTCGTGGATGGCGCGCGTCTTCATGTGACACAGCTCGATTTGCCAAAAGTGGCCCTGCGTGCTACCCTATAGACCCGGTATGCAGAACCTCGGCAGCAACCGGCGTCTCAGCCACAGCTCAACCTGTAAGCGACCAGCGTCAGCGGCCTCGCGCCACTGGCGCTTTTTTTGTGCCTTGAGGAGGAACTATGCCAAACCTGACCTTGCCCGGACTGATCGACGTACACGTCCACCTGCGGCAGCCCGGCGGCGAGCACAAAGAAACCTATGCCAGCGGCACGGCGGCTGCGCTCGCGGGCGGCGTCACCTGTGTGCTGGATATGCCCAACACGTCACCGCCGACCACCACTGCCGAGCGCCTGTCCGCTAAACAGCACATGGCCCGCGACGGCGCGCGCTGCGATGTCGGGATCTACGCCGGAGCCAGCACCGACAACGATGACTCGATCGCCGCCATTGCGCCGTACGTCTGCGCGATCAAGATCTACGTCAGCAGCACGTTCGGCCCGCTGCGCGTGGATGACTGGGATCTGCTCGATCGCCACATGGCTAGCTGGCCCGCCACCAGGCCGATCGTCGCACATGCCGAGGGCGATGTGCTGGCGCGTGTGCTCGACATCGCCCACCGCCACGCCAAGCCGATTCATATCGCGCATGTCGCAACCCGCCACGAGATCGAGACGATCGTCGCAGCCAAGGAGCGCGGCTACGACGTGACCTGCGAGGTAACGCCGCACCATCTCGTGCTCAGCCGCGAGGACCTGCCGCGCCTTGGACCGTTCGGCGATGTGCGCCCACGGCTGGCCGCGCCCGACGATCGCGCCGCGCTCTGGCAGTATCTCGATTATGTCGAGTGTATCGCCACCGACCACGCGCCGCACACGATCGAGGAGAAGCACAGCGATAACGTGCCGCCGGGCTTGCCGGGCCTGGAGACGACACTGCCGCTGATGCTGACCGCCGTCGACGAGGGCCGCCTGACGCTGGAGCGGCTGATCGAGATGACATCGACCAATCCCGCGCGGATCTTTCACCTGCCGCCGCAACCAGACACCTGGACCGAAGTCGAGATCGGGCCGCGTTACCGCCTCGGCAACGAGCGGCTTCAGACCAGGTGCGGCTGGACACCGTTTGCCGGTCTTGAGGTGGCAGGCCGCGTCGTTAAAACCGTGCTGCGCGGACGGACTGTGTTCGATGGCGCGGAGGTGCTGGCAGAGCCAGGATCAGGCAAGGTGCTGTTTAGGATGGAGGAGTCAGAAGCACAATAGAACAACAGAACCATTGCTTAAATTCCTTGTTCCCTTGTTCCATTTGTTTTCCTTGTTTGCGTGTGCTGTGTTCTTTGTTTGTATCAGGAGGCTCATCATGCTTAATCGCCCCCGTATTTTCACGCTCGACGACACGCCGCAGCCGGTGCTGAACGAGCACGGCTTTCTCGGCCAGGATATTTTGTCGGTCAACCAGTTTTCGCTGGCGAGCCTTGAGTACATCTTTGATGTCGCCGAGGAGATGCGCACGATGGTGGCGCAGCAGGGCGGCGCTGAGCTGCTTAAAGGCCGCGTGCTGACCTGTCTCTTCTACGAGCCGTCGACGCGCACCAGCTCCTCGTTTATCGCAGCGATGGAGCGGCTGGGCGGATCGGTTATTCCGATCACCCAGGGCGTGCAATTCTCATCCGTCTCCAAAGGCGAGACACTGCACGACACGATCCGCACGCTGGAGCAATACTCGGATGTCATCGTGCTGCGACATCCCGAAACCGGCTCGGCCAAGATCGCGGCGGCTGCGGCGGAGATCCCGGTGATCAACGCGGGCGATGGCACCGGAGAGCATCCCACCCAGGCGCTGCTCGATCTCTTCACGATCAAAGAAGAGCTGGGCAAGCTCGATGGATTACATGTCGTGATGGTCGGCGATCTGCGCTACGGGCGAACGGTCCACTCACTGACGCAACTGCTGCTCAACTACAACGTACGCTTCTCGTTCGTGTCGCCTGAGATTC
The DNA here is from genome assembly GCA_036374795.1 of Herpetosiphonaceae bacterium. NCBI lineage: Bacteria > Bacillati > Chloroflexota > Chloroflexia > Herpetosiphonales > Herpetosiphonaceae > Herpetosiphonaceae bacterium. Next base: position 12,242 of record DASUTC010000092.1, on the reverse strand, counting down.
TGCGCCTGCCGCTGGACTATATGAACCAGGTCAAAGACGCCGGCAAGAACGTGCGCGAAACCTACAATGTCGCCGACGTGATCGGCAGCGCCGACGTGCTGTACGTGACGCGCGTCCAGAAAGAGCGCTTCACCGACCTCGCGCAGTACGAGTCGGTCAAGGATTTCTACCGCATCAGCACCGACCTGATGGAGCAGGCCAGGCCGAGCGCGATCGTGATGCATCCGCTGCCGCGCGTCAACGAGATCGATGTGCGGCTGGACAGCGATCCACGCGCCGCGTACTTCCGCCAGGTCAAAAACGGCATGTACATTCGCATGGCTGTGCTCGCCGCCGTGCTGGGCAAAGCCTGATGCAAAATGTACCGAGTTCCAAGTTTCAAGGTTCAAGCTCCGAGTGTTTCCTGGTTCTTGGTTCTTGGTTCTCCCTTGTTCTTTCCCAAAAGTGAGCGGCGTTCGGTATAATTCGGGCTAGCAGGTTTGTGCGCGAGTCTCAAGTTTGAGCGCTCGTAGCTTACCAAGGTAGAAGGAAGGACGGTATGCAATTCTTCCAGCGTCTTCAGGAAGCCAGCGAACGGAACAGCTCGCTCCTGTGTGTCGGTCTTGATCCGGACCCTCGTCGGCTCCCCGAGTGGTGCCATGATTTCGCGGACCCAGTCCTCGCCTTCAACCGCCATCTCATCGATCTCACCTGCGATCTGGTTTGCGCGTACAAGCCCAACGCCGCGTTTTACGAATCGCTCGGCGGCCACGGCTGGTCCACCCTGTGCGACACGATCGCCTACGCCCACGAGCGCGGCGTGCCCGTGATCCTCGACAGCAAGCGCAGCGACATCGGCTCAAGCGCGATCGGCTATGCCTGCGCCGCGTTCGAGAAGCTCCACGCCGACGCCGTTACCGTCAACCCATACATGGGCTGGGACTCGGTCGAGCCGTTCTTGCGCTACGCCGATCGCGGCGTCTTCGTGCTGTGTCTGACATCCAATCCGGGCGCGCAAGATTTTCAGATGCTCGACGGCAACGGCCATCCGCTCTTCGAGCGCGTGGCCGAGCAGTGCGCAGGCTGGAACGAGCGCGGCAACGTCGGCCTCGTCGCCGGAGCCACCTATCCCGACGAGCTGCTGTGCGTGCGGCAGTTAACGCCCGGTCAGTGGATCTTGCTGCCGGGCGTCGGCGCGCAGGGCGCCGATCTCGATCTAGCGCTCGACCAGGCGCTCTGGCCCGACGGCAGCGGCGTGATCGTCAATGCGTCGCGGGCGGTGATGTGGGCCGAAGATCCCCGCGAGGCGGCGATGCAGCTCCGCGAGCAGATCGAGGCGGCCCGCCAGCGCAGACGTGAGCACACCACACGCGAGCGACGCCAGGCACCACGCGCCACCGACGATCCCAAGAAGATCAACCTTGCCCTCGCCCTCCACGATCTCCAGGCTATCCAGTTCGGCAGCTTCACTCTCAAATCCGGCGTGCAATCACCGATCTACGTGGATCTGCGCCTGCTGGTCAGCAATCCCGAAGCGCTGGCGCTGGCCGCCAGCGCCTACGGCACCCTGCTGAGCGAGCTGGTCTTCGATCGGCTGGCGGCGATCCCGTATGCTGGCCTGCCGCTCGGCACCGCAGTGGCCTTGCAGACGCGCACGCCGCTGATCTACCCGCGCAAAGAGGTCAAAGCCTACGGCACGCAGCGTCCGATCGAGGGGCGCTATCATCCGGGCGAGATTGTCGTCGTGCTGGACGATCTGATCTCAAGCGGCGACAGCAAGCTGGAGGCGATCCAGCCGCTCCGGAGCGCCGGCCTCGAAGCCAACGATGTGGTCGTGCTGATCGATCGTGAGGGCGGCGGTCGCGAGGAGCTAGAGGCGCACGGTATCACGGTCCACAGCGTCTTCAAGCTGCGCGACCTGCTCGATATTCTGGTGCAGAACGAGCGTATCACCGCCGAGCAGCGCGGCCAGGTCGAAGCATTCTTACAGGCGCAGACGGTCTAAGCCGCGCGGCATCGCTCGACACAAAGACACGGCCTGACAAAGGGACGCAGCCTGGCTGTGTCCCTTTCGATTTAATGACTCGTGGACCGGTTTTTGCTTTATGCTGAGGTATGAGCGCAGCACCAGCACAGACACAGAGCATGTGGTCACGCGAGCTTGACGACCTGATTCGGGGCGTGTCGGGCGGCTTCTTGTTTGGCATCCCGCTGCTGTATACGATGGAGGTCTGGTGGATCGGCAGCTTTAGCGGGCGGCGCTACATGCTTGTCGCGCTGATCACCACGTTTGTTGTCGTCCTGCTGCTCAACCGGATGGCCGGCTTTCGCCACTCGAAGGATGTGCGCTGGGTCGACGCCGCGATGGATAGCGTCGAGGCCATGGCGATCGGCCTGGTCTGCACCGGGCTGCTGCTGGTGCTGCTGCGCGAAATTACGGCTGAAACGCCGCTCAGAGAAATACTCGGCAAGGTCATCTTTGAAAGCGTGCCCTTCTCGCTGGGCGTGGCGCTGGCAAACCAATTTCTCTATCGCCCATCCGACGACAACCAGGGCGATCAGGAAGGCGATCCGCAGGAGCGCGACACGCAGACGACAGATCAGGAGACGCTGCGTGGAACGGCGGCGGATATTGGCGCGACGCTGGTTGGAGCGCTGATCATCGCCTTCAACATCTCGCCGACGGAAGAGATCCCCATGCTGGCGGCAGCCGTCGCGCCGCCGTGGCTGCTGCTGATCATGGCCGCCTCGCTGGTCATCTCGTACGGCATCGTCTTCGAGTCGAACTTTGCGGATCAGCAAAAGCGCAGGCAGCAGCAGGGCATCTTCCAGCAGCCGATCAGCGAGACGGTGGCATCCTATCTGGTGTCGCTGCTTGCCGCCGCATTCATGCTATGGTTTTTCCAGCAGCTTAGCTTCAGCGATCCGTGGACGATGTGGCTGCATCACACGTTGCTGCTCGGCCTTCCCGCGACGGTTGGCGGTGCGGCAGGACGGCTTGCGATATAAGCTACCCTCTGCTGACGCAGGCGGGCTTTACTCTGGCGCTACACCCGTTGGTGTATCCGAGTAGTCTGGCTGGCTTACCGCAGCCCGGCGACCAATGTTGATCGCCGCGATCACATCCGCGTTCCCAGCGTAGGAACACGATGTACACAGGAATTGGGCTTGGCTCTTGCGATTCTCTTTCGCACAATGTCCACAGGCCGGACAAGTGCGAGAAGTATTCCGAGGATCAACGAAGTGGACCGGTACACCACACAACCGCGCTTTATATCGCACGAACTGCTGCAATTGGTGGAACGCCCACGACTTCAGCATCGGACGCTGCGACTTCCTAGCCCTCACCCGCGTCTGAATGCCCTTCAACTGTTCCAGGGCGATCTGACGCTTTGTGCGTTGAGCCGCCGATACGAGGCGTTTGGCGATCACATGGTTCGTATGGGTCGCAAAGCGGCGTTCTTGTCCCGCCAGTTTGCGCAGACGGCGACGCGCGCCCAAGGTGCCTTTCTGTTGCAGCTTAGTGCGCAAGCGGCGATGCCGGTAGCGCGCCACCTTCATCGGCGTGCCGCTATACATTATCCCGTCGCTGTCCACGGCAATGTTGGTAACGCCAAGATCCACGCCCAACGTACCATCCACGCCCACTGGCGTGAGTTCTGCGACCTCGCAGGTCGCCAGGAGGTAAAACTGGCCCTTGACGTAGGCCAGGTCGGTTTCACCTTTGCGCGTGCGCAGCAGCGCCATCTGGCGCGTGCCCGTCACAAACGGAATGGACTGTCTGCCCTGCACCGTCCAGATCGACACGGATGGTTCATGCAGGTTCCACGACAGGATACGATCATCGTAGGCAATACTGCCGTGCGGCCTGAATGTGCGCTTGGTCTTGCGATCCAGCTTGTAGGCATCGGCCACCTTGCTGAGACAGCGGACGGTGAGTTGGGCCGACAACCCAAACGACGCGCGGACCGACTCGTAGCAGAGCTTGTGCAAGTCGAAGTGCCGGAAGGTCTGCGTCTGCCAGGCGGTGTCGCTCATGTGGTCGCACGCGGCGTTCGCTACTTCCAGCGTTTGCAGCAGCAGGGCGGCTTGTTCCGGCGTCGGAGTCAGTTTGAGGTGGGCAATCAGCTTCATACGTTCATTCTCCTGAACCCCTGTGACAGCTACGGTCACACCTACTGGACGAATCCGGCTGAAGCAACCGCATTCCATCCACCGCTGGAAGCGGGCGGGTTTCCACGCCTAAAGGAAGGATTGAGCGCATGAGTCAGGCAACCCAGAGCACTGCTACAACCAAGCCACAGGCGCAATCACGAACAGCGCCGCACCGCTCGCCTGCCGAGATGGTCACGTTCGGCGTGGCCGTAGCGATTCTGCTGATGATCGCCGGGCTGGTAATCTACGACTGGGTGGCAACGCCGTCCACGCCGCCAGCGATCAGCCTCACGCAGAGCGACACGATCCGCGAGATCGACGGGCAGTTTTACGTGCCGTTCACCATCGAAAATACCGGCGGCAGCACCGCCGAGTCGGTCCAGGTGAGCGCAGAGTTAAAGATCGGCGACGAGGTGGAGGAGGGCGAGCAGCAGATCGACTTTCTGGCGGCGGGCGAGACGCAGGAGGGCGCATTCGTCTTTAGCCGCGATCCCGCAGAGGGCGAGCTGACGATGCGCGTCGCGAGCTATAAAATGCCGTGAAATAGAACCAAGAACCAAGAACGAAGAAGAACTCTCCGGCTCTCGGCTCTTGGTTCTTGGCTACCGCCCCGGAATCCCCGGCTCGGTCATATCGCGCACGTTGAGCACGGTGTCAAGCTGATCGTCGGAGAGCAGGCCGCGCTCCTTGACCACCTCGCGCACCGATCGACCGCTGGCAGCCGACTCCTTGGCAACTTTCGCGGCCTCGTCGTAGCCGATGCTCTTATTGAGCGCCGTGGCGATCGACGGGTTGCGCTCCAGTAGCTCCTGGCAGCGCTTGCGATTAGCGGTAATGCCCTCGACGCAGTTCGCGCGGAAGGCGTCGCAGACCGAGCCGAGGATCGCGATCGATTCGAGCAGATTATGCGCCATCACCGGCATCATCACGTTCAGCTCGAAGTTGCCGTGCTGCCCGCCGATCGTCACCGTCAGGTGATTGCCCATCACCTGCGCGCAGACCATCATCATCGACTCGGCCATCACCGGGTTGACCTTGCCGGGCATGATCGACGAGCCGGGCTGGATCGCGGGCAGCATAATCTCGGCTAGGCCGGAGGTCGGACCCGACGCCAGCCAGCGAATATCGTTGGCGATCTTCATCAGCGATGTAGCCAGCGTGTTGAGCGCGCCCGACGCATAGACATACGCATCCTTCGCGCCCTGCGCCTCGAAGTGATTATCCGCCTCGCGGAACTGCACGCCCGTGTACTGCGAGATGCGGCGGATCGCGCTCTGCGAAAACTCCGGAAGCTGGTTCGTGCCGGTGCCGACAGCGGTGCCGCCCAGCGCCAGCTCGGCCAGCTCCTCCGAGGCCTCGCGCAGCCGACGAATGCCGTGCGCAAGCTGGCTGGCATAGCCGCCAAACTCCTGGCCCAGGCGTACCGGCGTGGCGTCCATCAGGTGGGTCCGCCCGCTTTTGATCACATCGTCGAAATCGGCAGCCTTGGCCTGGAGCGCGTCGCGCAGCCCCTCGATCGCCGGGATCAGCTCTTTCTCGATCGCGACGCGCGCGGCGATATGCATGGCCGTCGGGATCACGTCGTTCGAGCTTTGGCCCATGTTAACATGATCGTTCGGATGGACCTCTTTGGAGCCGAGCGCCGCGCCGAGGATCTGGCTCGCGCGGCTCGCCATCACCTCGTTCGTGTTCATGTTGGTGCTGGTGCCGGAGCCGGTCTGAAAAATATCGAGCACAAACTGCGAATCGAGATCGCCGCGAATCACCTCTTCGGCGGCCTGGATGATCGCCTGCCCCCGGCGCTCGTCAAGCTCGCCCAGCTCCATGTTGACCTCTGCCGCCGCCTTTTTGATCAGGCCCATCGCCGCGATAAACGAGCGCGGAAAGCGCAGATTGGAGATCGGGAAGTTGAGCACCGCGCGCTGCGTCTGCGCGCCATACAGCGCATCGCCGGGCACCTGCATCTCGCCCATCGAGTCGCGTTCGATTCTGTTGAGATCAGTCATTTATCTCGCTCCTTCACACAAATCCATCGACGCGGCGCATTATAGCCCAGGCGATCAAACGCGACAAGAACGCGCGGCGCGAGCAAATCACGCGCTGCTGCCGATCAGGTAGAGCAGATTATCCTCGACGCGGTAGATCATCGGCGCGACGATAATCTTGGGGTAGCGTCGCCGCAGCCGCTGCGCCTCGCCGACCACAAAATCGATCTCGTTGTCGATCTCGAACATCGGGGCGTAGTTCATAAAGTGCTCCTCGGCGCGCTGAAGCTCCCAGCCCGCGTGCTCGACCAGCCCGCGCACAAACGCCTCGCGCTTGGCTACCAGATTGACCATGCCGCAGTTCGTATGGCCCATCAAGGCAATCGCCGAGACGTCGCCGACAGCCACAGCGTAGGAAACCTTGAAGTCGCTGTAGCGCAGATTCGCGCCGCCGGTGCGCAGAATGAACGCGAAGTTATCGGGGATGCGCAGATGCTTGCGATTATCCATGCACATGCCGATCAGCAGTTGGGCGGATGTGTATGCCTCGAACGGACGCTCCAGATTATGATATTCCAGCAAACGCCCGATCGCCGTATCGCGATACTCAGGAAAAACATCGTCAGCCGTTCGCACTGCTACCAGTCGCTCCATAACGCCTCCCGTGTAAAGTTCCAGGTTTCAAGTTGCGGCCATCACCACGCCCACAGTGTACCCGCTCCCTGCCCCGCCCTCGCGGTTTCCTTTCCCGCTCGGTGTGCGCAAGCGAGGGAGCATGAGGCTCTGAGTGCGTCGTGCCTGGTTCTCTCGTTGTTCGCTTGTTCTTTGTTCTCTAACACCCGGTATAATGCTTGTGATGATCGACGAAACAACCAACACCATACCCATCTCGCGGGCGGAGCAGCCAGCCCGGCGCGCGAACTACTGGAAGATCGGGCTGATTCTGATCGCGGCGCTGGGGCTGAATCTGCTGGTCCTGGCGATCCCACGCGGCTGGATCATCGGCCTGCGCGACTACGGCGCGCTCGGCTACCTGGCGGCCTTTGGCATCACCGCGCTGGCGAATGCCTCGGTCGTCGTGCCGATTCCGTATCCGGGGCTGATCGCGCTGCTGGCGCGTGTCCTGGGCAATCCGCTGGGCATTGCCCTGGCTGGCGCGGCTGGCTCCACCCTCGGCGAGACAACCGCGTTTATCGTCGGGCGGGCGGGCAAGACAGCGGTTGAAGACACGCGCTTCTACCGCTGGGTCGAGCACCAGTTGCGAACGCCGCTGCGCGCGTTCATCATCTTGTTCTTGCTGAGCGCGCCGCCCAACCCATTCTTCGACGTAGCGGGACTGACCGCCGGGTCGCTCGGCGTGCCGTTCTGGATCTTCGCCACGGCTACCTTTTTAGGCCGCATCCTCAAGATGCTGTTCTTCGCGGGCCTGGGCCAGCAATTCCTGACGTAGCCCTGGCAGCAGCCACAAGATGCTGCGTGCATGTTCAGGGGCACGCCGACGGCGTGCCCGCTGGATCAGTCCGCCCGCTATTTTCGCGATGGCGACGCTCGCAATGACTTTGTTCTTAGTTCTCCCCGTGATCCCTTATCCCTTTGTTCCCTTGCTCTTTCGTCGCTGACGCGCTAGCGCCCCGGAATGCCCACGCTCGTCTCAGCGCCACGGCCCTGCGGCCCGCCGGTAAAGATCGAGCGCTCGGCCACAACGGGGCGGCTGGCGGTGACGATCGCCGTGACGAGCGGCTGGTTCGGCACATCGGCGTTGACCGAGATCGTCAGGCGGGCCATCGCCGGGATCGTATGGCTGCGCCGCTCGATCTGGCCGTCGCCCAGGATATACGTCACATTGAGATCGGCGGCGGCGCGATTGGCATTCGAGATCAGCAGAAACTCCTCGGCAGGCGGCGCCGTCGAGCCCTCCACAAACGTCCAGCGCGTCGCGGGCTGGGGAGCGCCTGCGGTGGCCGTGGCAGCCGCGCCGCTCTCAACCTGCATGATCCGCTCGGCGGCGATCGGTCGCTCGGCCTGCACCTCCATCGCAAACGGCAGATCGGGCACGACATCGTTGAGCCGCAGCACAAAGCGCGACTCAGCAGGCAGCGCGTAGCGGCGGCTGAGCGATGTACCATCCTCGCTCATCACCTGTAGCGAGATCGCCACCTGCTGCGGCCAGGGATTGAGCAGATGCAGGGTCGTGGTAAAGCCCTCGGTCGTCGATCCTTCGGCAAACGACCAGTGGCGGCTGAGCTGCGCCACGCCGGTCGCGAGATGCGCCGCGCCAGTGCCGAAGAAGACCGAGCGCTCGGCCACGACCGGCTGCGAGGCAACCAGCTTGAGGCCAAACTCGGCGTCGGGCACCAGCTCGTTGAGCGGCAGCGTCGTGCGGCTGCGCGGCGCGAATGTAGTTGTGCGCGTTAGCGGTGCCGTGCCGTCGGGATAGAACGTCAGCGTCGCGGCGACCTCCTGGCGCTGCGGATTGACCACCAGCAAGACCGTCTGGGTATCGGAGATCGTGGTGCCCTCGCCGAAGTACCAGGCGCGCGCCGGGGCGTTCGCGCCGGTGCTGCCCATCAGCTCCCGCCCGACGATCAGCGTGCGCTCGGAGAGCACGGGCCGGTTGGATTGCAGATCCACACCCAGCGAGGTCGGCTGCGGCAGCGTGGTGTTGAGCGTCACATCGACTCGCTGACGTGAGGGCACCACCACTGAGCGGCGCTCCTCTCCAGTGGTCGTAAAGGCCGTCAGCGTCGTGCGGGCCTCGTCAGGGCCGGGATTGAAAAAGACGATCCGCTCGGTTGCGGCGCTGGTATTGCCCTCGGCAAAGACCGTCCGCGAGCGCACCACTGCTCTATCGAACGACGGGCGCAGCTCACCGATCGTATCTTTGAGACGCTGCGGCGCGTCACTCGCGGCGCTAACCTGATCGGGCACAATGCCATAGCTTGCCGACAGCCAGCCCAGCAGCTCGATCAGCCGGGCCTGCGCCGCCTCGCTCACGCCCTCCGCCTCGGCGTTTGCCAGCACCGCCACGCGCACCGTCCCAATCTCGGCTCCCTGGATGCGCTGCGTCACGCTGCCGCGTCCCTCGTACACATTGCCCTGCCCATCGATCGCATAATGATAGGGCAGCTCAGGCTGTGCCAGGATCGTCTGGCTAACCCAGCGCAGCGCGCGCAGTGTCGCAAGCGGATTGGGATCGTCCGCTGGAGCCAGCACTTGCGCCACCTCGACACGCTGCGGTCGCTGCCGCTCGCCGCGTGGCGTGGACGATGGACCGGCCCACTCGGCGCGGGCGATAGCCTCCGGCGCGGGCGTGAGCGTCTCCGGCCCTTGCAGCGGCACGCGCCCAACAATGTCGACCAGACGCGGCCCTGCCGTCGAGCTGATGTAGGTCAGCTCGATCTCGTCGAGCGTGGGCGAGCCGCTGAGCGCAACGCGGTATTGCAGCCAACTGGTAAACAGCCGGAAGACTAGCACCTGCGAGACGGCGCGGCCCTGCTGCTGCGCGACTCGCTGAAGCGTTTGCCAATCGTCCCAGGTCTGGCCGTCGGTGCTGGAGCGCACCTGAAGCGTCAATCCCTGATCGGCTCCGACGCTGGCGCTCCACTCGACCACGCCGGCGTTGAAGCCGAAGGGTGCCTGCAACGGCGCTGAAAGATACTCGCCGCCGGTCTGGCCGTCCTGAAGCCGCAGCACACTGCCTTCGACAAAGGTATTGGTGAAGCTGCCGGGCAGCCAGTCGTTGACCTCGCCGTGAGTCCACGCGCCAATCTGCACCGGCGGCGCTTGACGCAGCGGCGCGGCCAGGGTAGTCAGCGGCAGGAGCGCTAGCAACAAGGGTAGCAGACGGCGCATATGGCTTGTCCTCCAGATCGATGTGCGGCCTCGGCGACGACACACGTTCTTTGCACTGGTCTTGATCCCAGATAGGGGCGCACAGCGTACGCCCCTATCACAGCCCGTTTCGACCCTGCGTGGAATCAAGGGAAGGTGTGAGGAGTTCCCCACACCCTCGGCCTCGATCGACGACTACTCCTGAGGCTTGAGCGCCTCGGCGGTATAGTCGTTATCGGAATCCCAGAGCGCCCAGCCGTCGACGCCATTGGCGCGGTTCTTCTCCGCCGCGTCGATCTGCGCCCGAACCTCTTTCGCGCCGTACCTCACGATGTACTGGTCGGGCACCCAGATCAGCGTAAAGTCCTGAAGCCAGGGGCGGACCTTCGCGCGGCTGGCCTCGCCGACGAGCTGATCCTTGACCTTCTGCATCGAGAAATCGACGATCTCGTAGGGATGCGCGCCCGGATTTTCAAAGCCAAGCTCGCCCCAGACGAAGTGCGACGGATAGACCATCGGATACACGTAGTCGGCGTACTTGCCCATGACCTGGAGGTTCTGGCCGATGTTGGCCTGCGGCTTCCACGCGACATAGCCGAACACGTCCACCGAGAAGTACGCGCCCGCGCCGTTGATCGCCTTCTGCGCGCGCTCCATGAACCGCCCGATCGTGTTGAACATCTCGTCAGGATTATTCTTCCAGTCGCGCGGCCCTTTGAACTTCGCGCCCGTCAGGTCGCCGTCCGACGGGAAGCGGATGTAGTCGAACTGGATCTCATCGAAGCCAAGCTGCGCCACCTCGACCGCCAGCTTGATGTTGTAGTCCCAGACGCGCTCGTCGTAGGTGTCGAGCCAGGCGATGCCGAAGTCGGCAAACCAGGGCTTGCCGTCCTTCTGCACATACCAGTCGGGATGCTTCTCCAGCAGCGCGTTGTCGTGCGCGAAGATGTGGACGCGGGCGATCGTGTAGATATTGCGCTTCTTGGCCTCGGCCAGCATCTCGCGGATCGGCATATAGTCGGCTGAGGTTTCGGCCTTCAGCACCTCCGGCACCTGCGACTGGTAGTAGATAAAGCCGACATCCGCCAGGTTATCCGATTTCACGTCGATCACGATCGAGTTCAGCTCGGTCTGGTCGATTATATCGTAGTACTCGTTGACCGTCTCCATGCCGTTGGATGCGACATTGGCCTTGAGGTAGAGCGCCTTGGCCTCGAACCGTTCGAGCTTAATCTCCGGGCTCAGCCCACCCTCTTTGACCTGGGTTTCGCCGCGCCGGTAGCCCGGCAGCAGCGCCCGAATGTACGCGCCTTCGGGCACGTCTTCGAGCTTGTAGTTCCCCTTCGCGTCGGTGCGCGTAACGGCCACCGCCGTGCCGGTGATCGTCGGCGTGGCGATTACCGTCGCCTGTGCCAGCGGCTTGCCGTCCTTGCTATCGACCACGGTGCCCGTGATCACGTTCGGGCGCAGCGCAACGTCGAGCGAGGTCGCCTGCGGCATCGGCTGCTTGACCTCGTCGTAGCCGTCGGCGGTAAAGACCACCTCGGCATCCTCGCGCACATCCTTCAGCTCGTACGCGCCGTCGCTGCCGGTCGTCGCGCTGATGTCGCCCGCCTTGACCGTAGCGCCCGTCACGGGCTGGCCGCTGTAGGTATCTTTGACGATGCCGCGCAGCACACTTGGCCGCAGCGTCAGCTCGTGAGTCGTCTTGCGGCTGATGTCGGCCCGAGTCTCGACGTAGTCGGGTGCCTGCACCGCGATCTGGAACGTCTCAGGTAGGCTCTGCAAGGTGTACGCGCCGTTCGCATCCGTCGTCGCGCTGATCGTCTCGGTCGCCTGAACCAGCGCATTCGCGACGGGCTGGTCGGTGTAGGCATCCTTGACGACGCCGCGCAGCGTGTTCGGGCGGATCGTGACATCCAGCGTCGCGGTCGTCGGCTCGGTCTTTGCCAGCTCCGGCTTCTCGGCCAGATTGATCGAGGTGGTTTCGTAGCCGGGCGCTTCGATGCTGACGCTCTCCTTGGCGCTCCAGGCGGTGGTGGTATATCGCCCCTCGGCGTCAGTCTTAACCGGGCCATTCTTGCCGAAGGTGAGGGCTGCATCTTTGACCGGCTGGTTGGTGTAGGCGTCGATCACGCGGCCATTGATCGTTACTTTGTTCGTGCCACACGCCACGAGCACCAGTAACGCGATCATCAGCAGCGGCACACGCCGCACAGTGGAAACGAACATGAAACTGTCTACTCCTGTGGGGTTTACCAAAGTCTGCGGTAGTGTAGTGGCAAGCCCGTG
>DASUTC010000091.1 GCA_036374795.1 Herpetosiphonaceae bacterium | reverse complement strand
AACCGCACGCGCGCCGAGATCGAGGGCTTGATCGGCTTCTTTACCAACACGCTGGTCCTACGCACACGCCTAACGGGCAGCCCGACCCTTCGTGAGGTCATCCGGCGCGCGCGGCAGGTCTGCCTCGAAGCGTATGCGCATCAAGATCTGCCCTTCGAGCATCTGGTGGAGCAGCTTCAGCCCGATCGCGATCTGAGCCGCAACCCGCTCTTTCAGGTGATGCTGGTGCTCCAGAACGCGCCGATTCCAACCATCGAAACACCCGGCCTGATCCTCAGCCCGGTCGAGGCCCACAGCGGAACGGCAAAATTCGATCTCTGGATCTCGCTTGAGCAGCGCGCCGAAGGTCTGGCCGGGACGGTAGAGTATAGCACCGACATCTTCGACGCGGCGACGATCGAGCGGCTGCTTGCGCATCTTCAGCTCGTGCTTCAGGCGGTCGTCTCCAATCCCGATCAGCCGATCGCGTCGTTTCCGCTGCTGACGGAGCATGAGCGTCGGCAGATCTTCGAGATCTGGAACGCGACCGAGGTTCCGTACCCCGACCACGTGTGTCTGCATCAGCTTTGCGAGGCGCAGGTCGATCGCACGCCGCAGGCGATGGCGGTCCGCTTTGAAGATCAGTCCTTGACCTACCGTGAGCTTGATAGCCGAGCGAACCAGCTTGCCCGCCATCTGCAAGCGCTGGGCGTTGGTCCCGACGTTCGCGTCGCCGTCTGCATGGAGCGCTCGCCGGAGCTGGTGATCGCCCTGCTGGCGGTGCTCAAAGCAGGCGGCGCGTATGTTCCGATCGACCCGACGTATCCGCAGGAGCGACAGCGGTTTATGCTTCTGGATGCCGAGGCGGACGTGCTTTTGACCCAGCAGCGCCTTCTGTCGGGCCTGCCTGTCCTGCCGGCAAGCGTCGTCTCTGTCGACGGCGATTGGACGACGATCGAGCGCGCCAGCACGGAGCGCGTGACGAGCGCCGTAACGCCCGATCATCTGGCCTATATAATCTACACCTCAGGCTCGACGGGACAGCCCAAGGGCGCGCTCAACACCCACCGCGCGATCGTCAATCGGCTGCTGTGGATGCAGGATGCTTACCGGCTCGACGCCAGCGATCGGGTGCTGCAAAAAACACCGTTCAGCTTCGACGTGTCGGTCTGGGAGTTTTTCTGGCCGCTGCTGGCCGGGGCGGGTCTGGTCGTCGCCCGACCGGATGGACACCGCGATCCGGCCTATCTCGCCGAGCTGATCGCGGCGCAGCAGATCAGCACGATCCACTTTGTGCCGCCCATGCTCCAGATCTTCCTGGAGGAGCCAGCGAGCGCCACCTGCACCTGTCTGCGCCGCGTGATCTGTAGCGGCGAGGCGCTCTCCGTCGAGCTGCAAGCGCGCTTCTTCATGCAGCTCGACGCCGAGCTGCATAACCTGTACGGCCCGACCGAAGCGGCGGTCGATGTCACCTTTTGGCCCTGTCGGCGCGATCCCGACCAGCGGACGGTGCCGATCGGTCGTCCGATCGCCAATACGCGGATCTACATCTGCGATCGTCATGGGCTACCCGTGCCGCCGGGCGTGGCGGGCGAGATCTACATCGGCGGTGTCGGCGTTGGTCGTGGCTACCATCAGCAGCCAGCGCTGACCGGCGAGCGGTTCGTGCCCGATCCCTTCTCCGCCGTTCCTGGCGCGCGCCTGTACCGCACCGGAGATCGCGCCAGGTTTCAGGAGAACGGCGCGATTGAATACCTTGGGCGCATCGATCATCAGATCAAGATCCGTGGCCTGCGCATCGAGCCGGGCGAGATCGAGGCAGCGCTGCTGGATGAGCCGGGCGTGCGCGAGGCGGTGGTGCTGGCGCGCGAGGATTCGGCAGGCGATCGGCGGCTGGTGGCGTATGTCATACCCGAAGAACAAAGAACAAAGAGCAAAGAACAAAGAGCAAAGAACAAAGAGCAAAGAACCGGGCAAAGATTCTCCCCCTCTCCTATCACGGCGAAGGCGGAGGCCCGCCTGAGCGTGGGGAAGGGGGCGGCCCCGCAGGGCCGGGGGTGAGGGCCTCAACTCAAAATTCAGAACTCGAAACGCTAACGGCTGAGCAGGTGACGAGCTGGCAGCAGGTCTTCGACGATACTTATCGGCGGGCGAGCCCGGCGACGCAGCCCACGCTTAACCTGAGCGGCTGGACCAGCAGCTATACGGGAGCGCCGATCCCGGAGGCGGAGATGCGCGCCTGGGTCGATCAGACCGTTGCGCGGATCGCAGCGCTGCGACCCCGACGAGTCCTGGAGATCGGCTGTGGAACCGGGCTGCTGCTCTTCCGTATCGCGCCGTCGTGTGAGCGCTATGTGGGAACCGACCTCTCGCAGGCCGCGCTTGAGCACATCCAGGCCCAGCTATCGGCGCTGGATCTCTCCCAGGTCGCGCTGGTCCACCGCGCGGCGGATCAGCTTGGCGAGCTTCAGCCGGGCACGTTCGACACGGTGATTCTCAACTCGGTCGTGCAGTATTTCCCCAGCGTTGGCTACCTGCTGCGCGTGCTGGAAGCAGCCACGCGGCTGGTCGCGCCCGGCGGGCACGTCTTTGTCGGCGATCTGCGGAGCCTCCCGCTCCTGGAGCTGTTTCATACCTCGGTGGAGTTTTTCCGCGCGCCCGACACGCTGCCGACTCTTCGGCTGCACCAGCGCATCCGGCGCGGCCTGGCCCAGGAGCAGGAGTTGGCGATCGATCCCGCCTTCTTCCACGCCCTGGCCCGGCATCTGCCAGGCATCAGCCATCTCGATCTGCAACTCAAGCGCGGCACCAGCCACAATGAGCTGACGAAATTCCGCTACGATGCCGTCCTGCGCGTTGGCTCAGCGGAGCCGATCTGCGAAGACGTGCCGCGTCTCGACTGGCGTGAGCAGGCGTTGACGATCGCAGATCTCCGGCGGCACATCGCGGCGACCGAGCCGGAGCGCCTGCTGATCACGGGCGTGCCCAATGCCCGCCTCAGCGGCGATCTCCAGATCGCGGCAGCCCTGGCGCGTCCGGATCGGCCAGCGACCACGGGCGAGCTTCGATCCGCCGTGGCGTCGGTCAGGGAAGCGCCCGCCGTCGACCCGGAGGATGCCTGGTCGGTGGGCGAGCAGCTCGGCTATACCACCACACTCGGCTGGTCTGGCTCCGGCCCGCTCGGCAGCTTTGATCTGCTGCTCTCGCGCCAGGCAGGACCGGAGGCGGGAGCCGTGGCAGCTCCAGCAGCGGATTCGATCCAGCGCCCGTGGAGCACCTACGCGAACAATCCGCTGCACAGCAAGCTGGAGCGGCGGATCGTTCCGGCGCTGCGCAGCTACCTCAAGGAGCGTCTGCCGGAGCATATGGTGCCCTCGGCGATCGTGCTGCTCGACGCGCTGCCGTTAACGCCAAACGGCAAGCTGGACCGCTCGGCGCTGCCTGCGCCGATCCCGATGGTCATCGATCTTGATTCGGACGATCTCGCGCCACGCACGCCGACCGAGCAGATGCTCGCCGCCATCTGGTGCGATGTGCTGGGCCTGGAGCAGGTATCGATCACCAGCAACTTCTTCGCGCTGGGCGGCGATTCGATCCACAGTATTCAGGTGGTCTTTAAAGCCAATCGCGCCGGACTCTTGCTCACGCCCAGGCACCTGTTTCAGCATCAGACGATCGCCGAGCTGGCAGCAGCCGTGGATGCGCTGCCAGCTTCCGGGGCCGAGCGGGATGCAGCACCAGGCATGGTTTCGCCGGGACAGCCGAGCGTGGCAGACGGATCAGCGCCCGATGATGCTACCCTCATCCGCCGTACGCAGCACGACATCGATCGCATGAGCGGCCAGGGCGGCGACATCGAGGACGTGTATCCGCTGGGGCCGCTTCAGGATCATCTTCTGTCGCAATACCTGGCCGCGCCGCAGCCGGGCCTCTACCTCGTGCAGCGTGTCGATGCGATGCCGGGGCCGCTGGATCGAGCGGCCTTTGAGCGCGCCTGGCAGCAGCTTGCGGCGCGGCATGCGATATTACGAACCTCGTTTAGCTGGGAGCAGGAACCGCAGCCGCTTCAGGTGGTGCATACACACACGTCGTTACCGCTGGCGTATCAGGACTGGCGCGGCGTTCCTGCCGTCGAGCAGCAGGAGCGCCTGATGGCCTATCTTGACGCCGACCGCCAGCGCGGTATCGAGCTGAGGCAGCCGACTCCAATCCGTGTCTGCCTCGCACAGGTTGCGGACGATGCCTGGCAGGTGATCTTTAGCTTCAATTATATGTGTCTCGATGGATGGAGCCTGGGCCTGCTGCTGAATGAATTTTCAACGCTCTATGCCGCCTACGCCACACATCGGGAGGTCGAGCTCGCGCCGACGCAAGCGTACGCGGACTATATTGCCTGGGTGCAACAGCAGGATCTTCAAAAGGCCGAGCGATTCTGGAAAACAGCCTTGAGCGGCATGTGCCCCGCTCCGTCGCTGATCCAGTCCGTACCGGGGAATAGACCAGGCCAGGCGGAAGGCTTTACCCGGCAGCACCGCACGCTGCACGCCGACACAACCGACATGCTGCAAACGATCGCGCGGGCGCATCGGATCACCCTGAACACGCTCGTCCAGGCCGCGTGGGCGCTGCTCGTGAGCGACTATACCGGCGCAGAAGACGTTGTTTTTGGCGTGGTCGTCAGCGGTCGCCCCACCGAGCTGGCAGGCGCTGATGCGATTGTCGGCCCGACCTTAAATATCTTGCCGCTGCGGGTGCAGGTACCGCGAGCCAGCGCGTTACTGACGTTGCTCCAGCACCTTCGCGAGCATCACGTCACGATGAGCCAGTACGAGTACACGCCGATGCGCAAGCTGCGGGAGTGGCTGGAGCTTCCGCACGATGGGCTGCTCTTCGATAGCTACCTGATTTTCCAGAATCTGGGCGTTGTTCAAAATCCGACCCGCCTATTCTTTGCCCAGATGGAGTACCCCTTGAGGATCGACGTATTTCCGGGGCCTGCGATCGTGGTGAGTATGTCGTACCACCGGCCCTGTTTCGACGATGCCACGATCAGCCGGATGCTGCAACGCTTTCAGGCGCTCTTAGACGCCATCGCACGCGGGCCTGAGCAGCGGATCGAGGTGCTCCTGCGCTTTTAATCCCTCTGCCCTGCTGATGCTCGTCTCGATTGCGGCTCAGCCTTCGGTCGTGCATATCCGGCGATGGTTGCACGCCTTCTCGGAACGGTCGTTGGTGAGCACGATGTACCGTGCTCCTCCCACATCGCGCCCTGTGGCTCGCATAGGGTACACACGATTTACAACAAAGACGCTCCGGGTGTCGGCGGGCGACCAGTTTGCGCCGCATCTATCCGTGCTGCTCGTTCAAGAAGGCCGTGAAATCGAGCAATCCCGGTGAGGAGCCATACCCTGTCAGGATCGCTGCGGCTTCGCTCCGGTGCTGCGTCCCATGGTTGACGACATGCAGCAAGCAATGCCACAGCAGCCGTTCCCGCTTTTCCCCCTCAGGCGTCGTGTAGCGCACATACGCATTCACATCATCGTCGGTGAGGAGCGCGAGATACTCCCGCATGGCGCGCTCTTCCTCATACCAGCGCCGCGCCAGTACGTCGCAGGTCGGGAACGCATCTTCCTTCAGCGCCCCGAAGAATGCGATGGTCTGGTGGTGACACAGCATGCGCCAGGCACACTCACCGTCTAACGCATGTACTAATGTGCCGCGCAGGCTCCCGAAGCTATGAGCGGTTGGGGCCATAAACTGCTCCGGGCTTACCTGCATGCTGGCTGCTAAGATCCGTCGTGTCGCCCAATAATTGTAGTCGTAGAGTGTCAGAATGTCGCGAATGTTCACGAGTCCTCCATGATGTTCAAGAAGCGAATCGGCCAGGGGCGCTAGCTGAGTGCAGTATACTCGGAATAGCGGGTACAGGCGATCCTGATGAGGTTTGATTCCGGCCTCGATGCCTGGCAGCAGCACCGATTGGCACACACGTGATCGACCTTCATGAGCATGCTGACTTTGACAGAACCCTGAGTAGTACTAATGGTTTCTTGACATCTGTTAACTTAAATTTTATACTCTTCACCATCCCCTTAGGGACTTGTCAACAGTGCTTGTGCCGCAAAAGCGACGAACACGGGTCGCCCCATTCATACGTGCGATCCTCACCTACGTACCAGCCTACAGGACTGTGATCACGTTCTAAATCGATACGAGTGAACAGAGAAAGCTCATCTACGGCTCCTTCCACAAATAGGCGTTCTCCATCAGCGAGGACACCCTACCGATCAGGCTGTTCATAATGAATATGGCTCGCCTTTGAGGTTGCTGGTATTCCTTCATCCAGTAGGGACTAAATGCGCAATTATTCTGCCAACGCCAGCACACCACATCGGGATCTGGTCAGCCTGCTACGGTGGCGTGCTGTACACCAGACAGATACTCCAGCGTATACATTTCTGCTTGATGGAGAGACGACCGAGGTTATGCTTACCTACGGTGAGCTCGATCGTCACGCTCGCGCGATTGCCGCCGCATTACAGCAGATCCAGGCGCCTGGCGAGCGGGCGCTGCTGCTGTATCCGCCCGGCCTTGAGTATATTACGGCCTTCTTTGGGTGTCTCTACGCCGCGTGTATTGCCGTCCCTGCCTATCCACTCCATCAAGCTCGGCTTCACCACAGCGTCGCGCGTCTGGAAGCCATTGCCGAAAATGCCAGGCCGCTGGTTGCGCTAACCACATCGGCGATGTCCAAGACGATGGAGGCGGTGATTGCGCAGAGCCGAAGCTTTAAGGACATGCGCTGTCTTGCGACCGATACGATCGCCGATGACCGGGCTGATCAGTGGGAAGCGCCCCATCTGAGCGATGCGGCCATCGCTTTTCTTCAGTACACCTCCGGCTCAACCTCCACGCCGAAAGGCGTGATGGTCAGTCACGCGAATCTGATGCAGAACGAGCATCTGATTACTCACGCCTTTGAGCACACCGCGCAATCCGTGATCGTCGGCTGGCTGCCGCTGTACCATGACATGGGATTGATCGGAAACGTCTTACAGCCGCTGTACATCGGTGCCCGCTGTATCTTGATGTCGCCGATGGCCTTCTTGCAGCGCCCGATGCGCTGGCTGCACGCGATCAGCCGCTACCGGGCGACAACCAGCGGCGGGCCGAACTTTGCCTACGATCTCTGCGCGCGCAAGATACCTGAGGAGCAGCGCGTCGGCCTGGATCTCAGCAGTTGGGCGGTCGCGTTCAACGGCGCAGAGCCGATTCATCACGAGACGATCGAGCGCTTTACGGCGGCGTTCGCGCCGTACGGGTTCCGGCACGCTGCCTGGTATCCGTGCTATGGCCTGGCCGAGGCCACCTTGTTTGTCACCGGAGGCCCCAGATCGCCCGCGCCCATGCTCTACAGGGCACAAAAAGCGGCGCTCGAAGGGCATCAGGTGATCGAGGCGGCGGATGAATCCCAGGATGCGCAGATCCTGGTCAGCGCGGGGCAGATCCACGGCGCGCAGGACCTCCTGATCGTCGATCCGCAGACACAGACGCCACACGGGCCTGATCAGGTGGGCGAGATCTGGCTCGCCGGGCCGTGCGTGGCATCCGGCTACTGGGAGCGCCCCCAGGACACCCGCGACACCTTCCAGGCTCGCCTGAGCACCCAGGCTGCCGCATCGTTCTTGCGGACCGGCGACCTGGGCTTTCTGCACGATGATCGGCTGTTTGTCACGGGCCGCCTCAAGGATCTGATCATCATCCGGGGACGCAATCACTATCCGCAGGATATCGAATACACGGTCCAGGGTAGCCACCCTGCGCTGCGAGCAGGCGCGGGCGCGGCCTTTACGATCGACGGCGATCCCGCCGAGCGGCTGGTGATCGTGCAGGAGGTCGAACGTCAGGCGCGCGCGCTGCCTCCTGGCGAGATGATCGCCGCGATTCGTCGGGCGGTCGCCGAGCACCACGAGCTCCAGGTGTATGCGGTCGTCCTGCTCATGCCTGGGAGCATCCCCAAAACCTCAAGCGGCAAGATCCAGCGCCATCTGTGTCGCGCCCGTTTTTTGGCCGACACGCTGGAGGGGATCGCCCGCGATGTCTTGAACGATCCAGACGCGCGTGACGCTGCCGTGAGCGAGCCAGGGCTGCCCCCCGACTGGCAGGATCTTGCCCCGACGGCACGGCAGGCGTCGATCGAGGCCTATCTTCAGCGCCAGGTTGCCCGCTCGCTGCATGGCGCGGCGCAGCGGATCGCTACGGATCAGCCGCTCAGCTCGCTGGGCCTCGATTCGTTGATGGCGATCGAGCTGAAGCACCAGATCGAAGTTGACTTCAAGACGTGCGTCGCGCTTGAGCACGTGCTGAGCACGGCGACGATCGCTGAGCTTGCGGCTGCGATTCTCGCTGATGTCGCAGGCTCCGCTCACGAGCCGGATCGCATCCTTCCTGCGCCCGACACGCAGCCCGTGACCCATGCCGCGTCTCCGGGCCAGCGGGCGCTCTGGATCATTCATCAGCTCGACCCGGATAGCGCGGCCTATACCATCGCGCGGGCGCTGCGAATCTGCGCGCCCGTCGACGTATCAGCCCTTCAGCGCGCCTTCGGGAGGATCATCGAGCGTCATCCGAGCTTGAGAACCACCTTCGCGCTGCACCATGCGGAGCCCGTGCAGCACATTCACCCGACCGGCCCGGCGATCGTGCAGGTGACGGGTGCGGCTGCATGGAGTGAGGCGATATTCGCGCAGCAGCTCCACAGCGCAGCCTACCAGCCTTTCGATCTGACGCGCGGACCGCTGATCCGCATCCACCTCTTCACCCGCTCCGCGCATGAGTCGGTCTTGCTGATCAGCATCCATCATATCATCGCGGACTTCCAATCGCTGACCGTGGTGCTGCGCGAGCTCGACCAGCTCTACCGCGCCGAGACGACCGGCGCAGCGGAGCGCGCGCTGCCACTCACACCGCCGCAGTATATGGAGTATGCCCAGTGGCAGCGTCAGATGCTCGCAGGGCCGCAGGGCGCGCAGCTTGCGGCATACTGGCAGCGCCAGCTTCGCCCAGAGGGCACCAGCGCACCCATGATCCTGGAGCTGCCGGTCGACCGCCCGCGCCCGTCGATTCAGACCTATGCGGGAGCGACCTACGCCTTGACGCTGGTCGATCTGACGCAGCCGATCAAAGCCCATGCCCGGTCATCCGCTACAACTCCGTTTACCGTGGTCCTGTCCGCATTTCAAGCGCTGCTCCATCGCTACACCAGCCAGCGCACGATCTTGGTTGGAACGCCCATGCTCAATCGGGATCGCGCGTCGCTGATGGATCTGGTGGGCTATGTCGTCAATCCGGTCGTGGTTCGCGCCGACATCGACGCGGACATGTCGTACCATACGCTGCTGACGCAGACACGCCAGCGCGTGCTGGCGGCGATGGAACACCAGGCCTACCCATTTGCCTCGCTGGTCGCGCAGCTTCAGCCGGTGCGCGACCTGAGCTACTCGCCGGTCTTCCAGGTGATGTTTCTCTGGCACAGCGCGTTCACGCTGCCTGATGGCGCGAATCTCGTGCCGCTGGCGCTGAATCAGGCGGGCGCGCAGCTTCGCATCGCCGGGCTGTCCTGCGAGTCGGTTGCCGTCGAGCGGCGGGCCAGCCAGTTCGATCTGACCCTGGCGATCGGCGAAGGCGATGCAGGGCTGGAAGCCGTCATCGAATACAACACCGCGCTCTTCGAGGCAGAGACGATCGCGCGCATGGCCGAGGGCCTGCGGATGATCCTCCAGACGGCGCTGGCCGAGCCGCACGTCGCGATCTGCGACATTCCGCTCGTGACGGAGCCCCAGCGACGCCTGATGCTGGCCGAGTGGCAGGCGACAACGATGGCCTATCCCAGCGCCGCAACGCTGCACCAACTCTTTGAGGCGCAGGCGGCGCGCACCCCTGATGCCGTTGCGCTCAGCGACCGGCAGCAGACGATGACCTACCGGGAGCTGGATCGGCGGGCCAATAAGCTGGCGCGTTATCTACGCAGGCAAGGAGTAGGGCTGGAGGCGTACGTCGGCGTGTGTCTTGAGCCATCGCTGTGGATGGTCGTCGGCGTGCTGGCGATCCTGAAAGCCGACGCGGCCTATGTACCGCTCGACCCGGCCTATCCGCGTGAGCGGCTCGATTATATGCTCAAGGATGCCAGCATTCGGGTGCTGCTGACTCAAGAGCATCTGCTCGGAGCCGTGCCCGGACGCGCGGCCCGCACGATCTGCCTCGACAGCGAGTGGACGACGATCGACCGGGAGCCAGCGGATGCGCTCCACAGCAGCGCCACGCCAGACAGCGTCGCGTACGTGATCTACACCTCAGGCTCGACCGGGCAGCCGAAAGGCGTGCTTGGGCTGCATCGCGCCACCGTGAATCGCTGCAACTGGATGTGGCAGCGCTATCCCTTCCAGCCGTCGGAGCGCTGCTGCCTCAAGACATCCTTGAACTTTGTCGATTCGGTCTGGGAGATCTTCGGGCCGCTCCTTCAGGGAGTGGCGCTGGAGATCGTGCCTGAGGCGATCCGCAAAGATCCGAGCCGCCTGCTGGATCTGCTGGCCGAGGCCGAGGTCAGCCGTCTGGTGCTCGTGCCGTCGCTGCTGCGGCTGCTGCTCGATCATGATCCCGACCTGCCGCGACGGGTGCCCAGGCTGAAGCTGTGGATCACCAGCGGCGAGGCGCTCTCCCTGGAGCTTGCGCGCCGCTTCTGGGAGCGTCTGCCGGACGGTACGCTGCTCAACCTGTACGGCTCGTCGGAGGTCGCCGCCGATGTGACGTGGTCGGATACGCGCGCAGATGCCGCGCTCGACGGGCACATTGCGATCGGTCGTCCGATTGCGAACACGCAGATCTATGTGCTCGACCGGCAGCTTCAGCCGGTGCCGATCGGCGTTGTCGGAGAGATCTTCGTCGGCGGGATCGGCCTGGCGCGCGGCTATCTGAACGATCCGGCGCTGACGGCTGGCAAGTTCATCCCGCATCCGCTGAGCGGCGCTGCGGGTATTCCGCCGGGCGCGCGGCTGTACCGCACCGGAGATCGCGGGCGATTTCTGCCGAGCGGCGGCCTTGAGTACTGCGGACGCGCCGACGATCAGGTCAAAATTCGTGGCTTCCGCGTCGCCGTGCGCGAAGTCGAGGCGGCGCTGGCAGCGCATCCCGACGTGCAGGCGGTCGCCATCCTCGCGCGCGGCGATCATGGCGCGCCGCCCGCGCTGGTCGCCTACGTGGTGCCCCACGCCGCGCACGCCGTGACGACCAGCCAGCTCCGCGATTTTCTCCACGAGCGGCTGCCGGAGTATATGATTCCTTCGACCTTTGTGCTGCTCGATGCGCTGCCGCTGACGCCCAACGGCAAGCTCGACCGTCAGGCGCTACCGGCACCCACAACCCTGCGCCCGGCCCTCGATACGCGATACGCCAGCCCGCGCACCGTGACAGAGCGCACGATCACCGCGATCTGGCAGGACGTGTTGCAGATCGACACGATCGGCGTGGAGGACAACTTCTTTGATCTCGGCGGCCACTCGCTCACGCTGGCTCAGGTTGGCAGCAGGCTGCAAGAAGCGTTTGGCCGACCTGTGCAGATGGTCGATCTGTTCAAATACCCAACCATCAGCGCGCTCGCCACATTCCTGGCTCAGACGGAGCCCGCGCAGGTTGATGTCGAAGAGGTACAACGGCTCGCTCAAAAAGAAAAAGCCAGCATCCAGCGGCGCAAACGTCTGATGAAAGGTACGGAGAATGGCTAGCGTAGAAACCAGCGACCTGGCCGATGCCATCGCGATCATTGGGATGGCATGCCGCTTTCCTGGCGCGAGCACGATCGATCAGTTTTGGCAGAACCTCCGCGATGGCGTTAGCTCGATTACCTTTTTTTCCGACCAGGAATTGTTAGATGCCGGTGTCGACGCCAACCTGATCCAGAATCCGCGCTATGTCAAAGCCGCCGCCGTGCTGGATACCATCGACCAGTTCGACGCCGCGTTTTTTGGATTCAATCCACGCGAGGCCGACGTTACCGATCCGCAGCATCGGCTGTTTCTCGAATGTACCTGGCAGGCGCTCGAACAGGCGGGCTATGCGTCGGGCTATCTCCACGATCGCACCGGCGTGTATGCCGGTGTCGGGATGAACGCCTACCTGCTCCAGAATGTGTATCACAACCGCGAGATCGTCGACGCGGTTGGAGAGTTTCAGGTCCTGATCGGCAATGACAAGGACTTCCTGCCTACCCGCGTCTCGTATAAGCTGGACCTGAAGGGGCCGAGCTTCTCGGTGCAGACCGCGTGCTCAAGCTCGCTGGTCGGGGTGTATCTGGCATGCCAGGCGCTGCTCAACTACCAGTGTGATATGGCGGTGGCCGGTGGCGTGTCGATCCGGATTCCTCATCACGTCGGGTACCTGCACCAGGATACGAGCGTCCTCTCGCCCGATGGCTACTGCCGGGCCTTCGATGCCAATGCCGGCGGCTTTGTGCTCGGCAGCGGCGTCGGCGTGGTGGTCCTCAAGCGGCTTGAGGACGCGCTCAACGACGGCGATACGATCGATGCCGTGATTCGCGGCGCTGCGCTCAACAACGACGGCGCGGCCAAGGTGGGCTACACCGCGCCCAGCGTGACGGGTCAGCGCGATGTGATCGCCAGAGCGCTGGCGCTCGCCGAGGTCGCGCCCGATACGATCGGCTACGTCGAGGCCCACGGCAGCGCAACCGCGCTGGGCGACCCGGTGGAGATTGCCGCGCTGACCCAGGCGTTTCGCACTGGCACGCAGCGTACCGCGTTTTGCGCGATCGGCTCGGTCAAGACCAATATCGGTCATGCCGACACCGCCGCAGGCATCGCTGGGCTGATCAAGACCGTGCTCGCGCTGAAGCACGCGGCGATCCCGCCCAGCCTGCACTGCGAGGAGCCGAATCCACAGATCGACTTTGCCAGTAGTCCGTTTTATGTCAACACCAGGCTTCGGGAATGGACCGCCGAGCGCGGGCCGCGACGCGCAGGCGTCAGCTCGTTTGGCATCGGCGGCACGAATGTGCATCTGGTGCTCGAAGAAGCGCCGCCCGTGCCGCACTCGTCATCCACGCAGCCCTGGCAGCTCATCCCGCTCTCGGCGCGCACGGGCGCTGCCCTCGAAGCGCTGTCCGACGATCTCCTCGCGCATCTGGAGCGCAGCCCGGCGCTTGAGCTAGCGGATGTGGCCTACACGCTGCAATGCGGACGCCGGAGCTTTAGCCAGCGGCGGTTTGTGATCTGCCGCGATCATGCCGATCTGGAGGCCGCGCTGTCGTCGCGCGATCCGCAGCGGGTGCTGACCGGCGAGTCGACAGCGGCGGCGCGGGCGGTGGCGTTCATGATCCCCGGCCTGGGCGATCACTATCAGCGGATGGGCCAGGAGCTCTACGAGTACGTACCGACGTTTCGCAGCCAGGTCGATCGCTGCGCCGCGCTGCTGCAGCCATATCTCGATCGTGACCTCCGTGAGATTCTGTTCCCGCCCGCGCCGCCAGCCGATCCCACGCTCCACGACGCGGCACCTGCGCACACGCAGGGCGTTGACCTGCGCGCGATGCTGGGCCGAGGGAATCACGCGGCGGCTTCGGGGTCAAGTCCGCTCAGCCAGACGATCTATGCGCAGCCAGCGCAGTTTGTGATCGCGTATGCCCTGGCGCAGGTCTGGCGGTCGTGCGGCATCCAGCCTCAAGCGCTGATCGGCTACAGCCTGGGCGAATATGTCGCGGCGACGCTGGCGGGCGTGCTCTCGCTTGAGGACGCGCTCTGGCTGGTGGCCGAGCGAGCCAAGCTGATCCAGCAGCTTCCGGCGGGCGCGATGCTGGCGGTGCCGCTGCCGGAGGCCGAGCTTCAGCCCCTGCTCGGACCGGAGCTTGCGATCGGAGCGGTCAACGGCCCGTCACTCTGCGTCCTCTCAGGATCGGTCGAGCAGATCGATGCGGTGGGGCGGCAGCTTGAAGCGCAGGGGATCATCTGCCGACGCATTCAGGCCGCGCATGCGTTCCACTCAGGGCTGATGGAGCCGATCGCTGAGCGCTTTGCCGAGGTCGTTCGGCGCGTCGACCTGAAGGCACCGCAGATTCCCTACCTCTCGAACGTGACCGGCACCTGGATCACGGCGGAGCAGGCAACCGATCCCGACTACTGGCTCAGGCATCTCTGCGGAACCGTGCGCTTCGGCGATGGGATCGAGCACCTGCTGCGCGACCCCGACTGGATGCTGCTGGAAGTCGGTCCCGGCTACACGCTATGCAGCCTGGCATCGCAGCATCCGGCCAGCGGCCAGTCAGTAGGCCGTGTGATCCTGCCGTCGATGCGGCCCGTGTTCGAGCAGCGGCCGGACCTGGCGTTTCTACTCAACACCGTTGGACGGCTCTGGCTGGCCGGAGCGCCGATCGACTGGCACGCGCTCTGGCAGGATCAGCAGCGGCGGCGTATTCCGCTGCCGACCTATCCGTTCCAGCGCCAGCGCTACTGGGTCGAGCCGCAGCGACCGCCGGAGCAGGGCCGCGCCGCCGAGCCGACGCTGACCAAGCATCCTGATATTGCCGATTGGTTCTACGTTCCGGCCTGGAAGCAGCGGGTGCCGCTCCCGCTACCGACCGATCCGGCAGCCGTACCTGCGCAGCGCTGGCTGATCTTTGCCGATGAGCGCGGCTGCGGCGAGCGACTGGCCGAGCTGCTGAGACAGGCACAGCAGCATACGATCCTGGTGCGCGCGGGCTCGACGTTCAGCCGCAGCGACGATCACAGCTTGACGATCGAGCCGCAGACTTCAGAGCACTACGATGAACTGTGTGCCGCGCTGCTGGCGCATCCGTGCGAGTCGTATCGGATTGTTCACCTGTGGGGCCTCGGCGATCAGGCAGGCGGCGCATCCTCAGTCGAGCAAACGCGGCGCGTGCATTCGCTGGGCTTCTTGAGTCTCGTCTCGATCGCCCAGGCGCTCGGTCGTCGCGCCGAGCGCAGCCCGACGCAGATCGAGATTGTCTCCGAGCGGATGCACGATATTACCGGCGACGAGGCGCTCGCGCCCGCCAGCGCGCTGCTGCTGGGTCCGTGCAAGGTTATCCCCCAGGAGTATCCGCACATCACCTGCCGCAGCATCGATGTCGTACCGCCGCCGACAGCGGCAGCGCTGGACCTTCTGGCTGAGCAGTTGCTCGCCGAGTGTCTGGCAGCGTCACCGGAGCCGGTCGTCGCCTACCGGGGCAGGCACCGCTGGGCGCAGACGTTCGACGCGCTCCGCCTTGCCGACGAGGCATCCGCACCGCCACGGCTGCGCGAGCACGGCGTGTATCTGATCACCGGCGGCCTGGGCAGCATCGGCCTGATCCTGGCGCGGCAGCTTGCGCAGACGGTACGCGCCAGGCTGGTGCTCGTCGGGCGCTCGGCTCTGCCGGAGCGGGCAGCTTGGGCCGCGTGGCTGGCAACGCACGACGACACCGATCGTACCAGCCAGCAGCTCCGCGCGATCCAGGCGATCGAAGCGCTCGGCGGTGAGGTGCTGGCGCTCAGCGCCGACGTAGCCGACCCGACGCAGATGGCGCAGGCGGTCGATCAGGCGCTGGCACGCTTTGGGGCGCTGCATGGCGTGATCCACGCGGCTGGCGTCGCGGGCGGCGGCATCATCCAGCTCAAGTCTCCGGCGATGGTCGAGCAGGTGTTTGTGCCAAAAGTCTATGGCACGCTGGCCCTCGCCGCTGCGCTTAAGGACCTTCCGCTCGACTTCTGGGTGCTGTGCTCGTCGATCAACGCGATTACCGGCGCGTTTGGACAGGTCGACTACTGCGCGGCAAACGCATTTCTCGATGTCTTTGCGCAGCAGCACAGCGCGACCAGCCGCGTGCCGACGGTCGCGATCAACTGGGATACCTGGCAGGAGACGGGCATGGCTGTTACCAGCGTGCTGCCGCCGGAGCTTGAGGCGCTGCGCGCCGAGCTGCTCAAGAACGGTATCCAGCCGCAGGAGGGCGTCGAAGCGTTTATGCGGATTGTGCAGCGACCGCTGCCCCGGATCATCGTCTCGACGCAGAGCTTAGATGCCCTGCTCAAGCACAGCTACTCGCTGCCCGCGCTCCTGGCACGCGCCGCCCACCTGCCGGAGCGACAGGCGTCGCACCCACGCCCGAACCTCAGCGTCGCTTATGTTGCCCCACGCAGCGACCTGGAGCAGACGATCGCTCGGTTCTGGGAAGAGCTGCTCGGCGTCGACGAGGTCGGCATCTTTGATAACTTCTTTGAGCTGGGCGGTCATTCCCTGCTCGCCACGCAACTGCTCGCGCGGCTGCAAGCCGAGCTGCACGTCAGCCTGCCGCTGCAAGGACTCTTCCAGGCTCCAACGGTGGCGGAGCTGGCGGTCGTGATTGTGCAGCGTACGGAGCACGCGCCGCCAGCGATCGATGCCGCCGAGATGCCCACGCAGGTCACGCCCGACATCGAGCACCGCTATGAGCCATTCCCGCTGACAGATATTCAGCAAGCCTACTGGATCGGCAGAAACGCGGATTTTGACCTCGGCAACGTGTCGATCCACGGCTACCTGGAGCTTGAGAGCGCAACCCTGGATCTGCCACGCTTCAATCAAGCCCTCCAGCGCCTGATCGAACGCCACGACATGCTGCGCGCGATCGTGCTGCCCGATGGACAGCAGCAGATCTTGCCTGACGTTCCCGCCTACCAGATCGCGGTGCTGGACCTGCGGGGCCACAGCCCGGACGAGATCGCGGCGACGCTGGAGGCGATTCGGGATGAGATGTCGCATCACGTCTTGCCGCTTGAGCGCTGGCCGCTCTTCGAGTTTCGCGCGACGCGCCTGGACGAGACGCGCATACGGATTCATATCAGCGTCGACGGCATGATCGCCGATGCCTGGAGCGCAAATCTGCTCGCGCAGGATATGGTCGTGCTCTATGAGCAGCGCGAGTCGCTGCTGAAGCCGCTCGCGGTGTCGTTCCGCGACTACGTGCTGGCGGAGCGTGCCCTTCGTGAGCGCCAGCCGTACCAGAATGCCGTGCGCTACTGGAAGGAGCGTCTGGCCGACCTGCTGCCAGCGCCCGACCTGCCGCTGAGCAAGAATCCGTCGGCGCTTCAGCAGCCACGCTTCCATCGCCTGAGCACGACGCTCGATGCGCCGACGTGGCTGGTGCTGAAGCAGCGCGCCGCGCAGGTCGATCTCACACCTGCCGGACTCCTTCTGGCGGTGTACGCCGAGGTGCTGGCAGCGTGGAGCGCCGAGAAGCGCTTTACGATCAACATTCCGCGCTTCAATCGGCTGCCGCTGCACCCTGCGATCAACGATCTGGTCGGACAGTTCGCCTCGTTTACGCTGCTTGAGGTCGATGCAACGGCCCGCGAGTCCTTCCGCAGCCGCGCGGCTCGGATTCAGGAGCAGCTCTGGTCGGACCTGGAGCATAGCCATGTCAGCGGCGTCTGGGTGCTGCGCGAGCTGGCCCGGCTGCGCGGTCGAACCTCCGGCGCGGTCATGCCGGTCGTCTTCACCAGCATGCTCTACCAGGGCTTGCAGCGCGGCAACGACACGCTGATCACCATGCCTGAGCAGCTCGGCACGCTGGTGTACATGAGCTCACAAACGCCGCAGGTCTGGCTCGATCTACAGGTCGCGGAGCATCACGGCGCGCTGGTGTTGGACTGGGATTATGTCCAGGGTTTGTTCCCCGACGACCTGATGCCGGTGATGTTCGAGGCGTATCATGCGCTGCTCCACCGGCTGGCAGCCGGCGACGATACGTGGCAGGAGCCTCCGGCGTTGACGCCGCTCCACCAGCTTCAGCAGCGCGCAGCGATCAACATGACGCACGCGCCGATCCGCGAGGCATTGCTCCAGACGCTCTTTGCCGAGCAGGCCGCCGCGCGGCCTCACGCGCCCGCGATCATCAGCGCCCGTCGCACCCTATCCTACGATGAGCTGTACCGCGCCTCGAATCGGCTCGGTCGTCGGCTGCGCGCGCTTGGCGCACGGCCCGATACGCTCGTGGCGGTGTGTATGGAAAAAGGCTGGGAGCAGATTGTCGCGGTCATGGGGATTCTGCAAGCCGGGGCAGCCTATCTGCCGATCGATCCCGCCTACCCGCAGGAGCGGATCTGGTATCTGCTGGACCACGGCCAGGTCGATCTTGTGCTGACTCAGTCGTGGATCGACGTGGGCCTGGCATGGCCCGCACGGGTGCAGCGGATCTGTGTCGACGCCGACGATCGTGCCGCGCTCGACGACCGCCCGCTTGAGCCGATCCAGCGGCCCGATCATCTCGCCTATGTGCTCTACACCTCAGGCTCGACCGGCCAGCCGAAGGGCGTGATGATCGAGCAGCGCAATGTGATCAACCGCGTCCTGGATGTTAACCGGCGCTTCGGCGTCGGCCCCGACGACCGGGCCATTGCGCTGACGGCATTGCAGCACGATCTTTCGGTCTATGACATCTTCGGCATGCTCTGCGCGGGCGGGGCGATCGTTATGCCAGCCGCCGACCAGATCCTTGATCCGGTGGCGTGGTCACGGCTGATCAGGCGCGAGCAGATCACGCTCTGGAACTCGGTGCCCGCGTTTCTTGAGATGTTCGTGGATGACCTGGAGCGCGATCCCGATGGTGCCGAGCGGCTTCCGGCCTCGCTGCGGCTGATCATGCTCTCCGGCGACTGGATTCCGGTCAGCCTGCCCGATCGGGCGCGAGCGCTGGCGCGTCAGGCGCGAGTGATCAGCCTGGGCGGTCCCACAGAAACCACGGTCTGGGATATTTGCTACCCGATCGACAGCGTCGCGCCGGAGTGGAAGACGATTCCGTATGGCCGTCCCATGACCAACGCCGCCTACCACGTGCTGGATGCACACGTGCAGCCGTGTCCAACCTGGGTGCCCGGGCAGCTCTACATCGGCGGCGCGGGGCTGGCGCGCGGCTACTGGCGCGACGCGGAGCGCACCGCCGCCAGCTTCATCGATCACCCCGAAAGCGGCGAGCGCCTGTATGCCAGCGGTGATCGCGGACGCTACCTGCCCGACGGCACGATCGAGTTCATGGGCCGGATCGATTTTCAGGTCAAAATACGCGGCTACCGCATCGAGCTTGGCGAGATCGAGGCGGCGATCGAGCAGCATCCGCAGGTTCAGGCGGCTGCCGTCGTAGCGGTCGGCGAGACGACGACCAGCCGACATCTGGTGGCGTACGTTGTGCCGAGCGCAGCGCAGGTCGGGGGTGATGGCCTCGCCTCGGAACTTCGAGCCTACCTGAAAGCCAGGCTGCCTGAGTACATGCTGCCGTCGAGCTTCATCTTCCTTGACCGGCTGCCGCTCAACCGCAACGGCAAGCTCGATCGACAGGCGCTGCCGAAGCCGGAGCAGCACGCGCATGCCGCAGCGGTCTTTGTCGCGCCCCGCACGCCGACAGAGACGCGCCTGGCGCAGATCTGGGCCGAGGTGCTTCAGGTCGAGCGCGTGGGCATCCACGACAGCTTCTTCGACCTGGGCGGTCACTCGCTCTCTGCAACCCAGATGATGTCGGCTGTCCGGGCCGCGTTTCAGGTCGAGCTGTCGTTGCAGACGATCTTCGAGGGGCCGACCGTCGCGGCGATGGCGGCGGTGATCGAGCGCAGCGCCCAGGACGACCACGACGACGCGATCCAGGCTGACATAGGCATTGCGCGCGACCAGGCCGAGCACCTGCTGACCAATCTTGACGAGCTTTCGGATGAAGAAGTAGCGCACTGGCTCAATACGATCTTGAAATAATAAGGGTGATCCATCCCTATGCTCAACGACTCTCAACTGGCACACTTATCACCGGACGAGCGACGCCAACTGCTTGCACGGCTGCTGCGCAAAGAGATCGATACACCACAATCGTTTCCGCTGTCTTTTGCGCAGCAGCGCATGTGGTTCCTCGAACAGTTCGAGCCGAATGGATCGCTCTATAACATCGCTGCCGCCGTCCGGCTCAGCGGAGCGTTGAGCATCGGCGCGCTCGAACACAGCATCAACGAGGTCATCCGCCGCCATGAGGCGCTGCGCACAACCTTTATCAGCGAGCGCGGCGTGCCGGCTCAGGTAATCAACGGCGCGCAGCCGATCGAGGTGCCGATCATCGCGCTGGATGATTGCCCGCAGGAGCAGCAGGCGGCCCAGGTGCAGCGTCTGGCGACCGAGGAGGCGCTGCGTCCGTTCGCGCTGGATCGCGCGCCGCTGCTGCGCGCTGTGATGCTGCAGCTCGGCGAGACGGAGCATATCCTGCTGCTCACCGTCCATCATATCGCCGCCGATCTCTGGTCGCTCGGCGTGCTCGTCAAAGAGCTGGCCGCGCTCTACGACGCACATGTCGCCGGACAACCGGCGGGGCTGGCTCCGCTGAGGGTTCAGTATCGCGACTTTGCGCGCTGGCAGCGGAAGCGCCTGCAAGGCCCCTTGCTGGAAGAACAGCTCGCCTACTGGAAGCGTCAGCTCGCGGATACTCCGGCCTACCTTGCGCTGCCGACCGACCGCCCGCGACCGACCGTGCAGACGGTCTGGGGCAGCCGCGTGTCGCGCCTCGTACCCGCCGCGCTGATCGAGGCGCTCAACGAGCTGAGCCGCCGCGAGGGTGCTACGCTGTTCATGACGCTGCTGACCGCCTTCAAGATCGTACTTGCGCGCTACAGCGGCCAGACCGACATCCTGGTCGGCTCGCCGATCGCCAATCGCACCCGCGCGGAGATCGAAGGGCTGATTGGCTTTTTCGTCAACACGCTGGTCCTGCGCACCGACCTGTCGGGCAATCCGACCTTCCGCGAGCTGCTCAAGCGGGTGCGCGAGGCTGCGCTTGGAGCATACGCGCATCAGGATGTGCCGTTCGAGCGGCTGGTCGAGGAGCTTCAGCCCGAACGGAACCTGAGCCACAATCCGATCTTTCAGGTAATGTTTAGCCTGGAAAATGCGCCGCTGCCGCCCTTGAGGCTCTCCGGCCTGACGCTGGAGATGCTCGATGTTCAGACGGGAACCACCAAGTTCGATCTGACGCTGTTTGCGATCCCCGACGCCCACGGCATGCGGATCGTGGCCGAGTATCGCACCGATCTTTTCGACGCGGCGACGATCGAGCGCTTCCTGGCGCACTATCACCACCTGCTGGCGTACGTCGCGGAGCATCCGGCCTGCTCGATCGCGGACCTGCCGCTGCTCTCGAACGCCGAGCGCGATCGGCTGCTGTTCGACTGGAACGCGACGCAGGTCGATTACCCGCGCGATGCATGTCTTCATCATCTGTTTGAAGCTCAGGCGCGGCGGACGCCTGACGCGGTTGCGGTCGTCGATCAGCACCAGCGCCTGACGTATGCCGAGCTGAACAGCCAGGCCAACCGGCTGGCGCATCGTCTGCGCGCGCTTGGCGTCGGCGGGTGCCCTCAGGGCGAGACGCAGGTGGGCGTGTATCTCGATCGCTCCGTCACGATGATCGTCGCGCTGCTGGCGATTCTGAAAGCGGACGGCGTGTATGTGCCGCTCGATCTGCGCTATCCGCGAGAGCGCCTGGGCGTTGTGTTACACGATGCTCGTCCGGCCCTGCTGCTGACGTCGTCATCGCTGGCGCAGAAGCTCCCCGCCTACCACGGCGCGATCATGTGTCTCGACGCCGACTGGGATCAGGAAGCCTACGATGGGCGAGCGGCCCAGGTAAGCAGCGGCTGCGCAGACCATCTGGCCTACGTGATGTACACCTCAGGCTCGACCGGCGTGCCCAAGGGCGTGTGCATTCCGCATCGCGGCGTCGTGCGGCTGGTGATGGGCAGCTCGTTCGTGCACTTTGGGCCAGACGAGGTCTTTCTTCAGTTCGCGCCGATCGCGTTCGATGCCTCGACATTCGAGATCTGGGGCTGTCTCCTCCACGGCGGTCGGCTGGTCATGTTTGGCGAGCAGCACACCGGGCTGGATGAGCTAGCCCAGGCGCTACGGCAGCATCAGGTGACGACGCTCTGGCTGACGGCGGGGCTGTTCCACCAGATGGTCGAGGGCCAGATTCACGGCCTCCAGTCCGTCCGTCAGCTTCTCGCGGGCGGCGATGTGCTGCATCCGGCGCATGTGCGGCGGGTCCTGCGAGAAGTCCAGCCCGAACGTCTGGTCAACGGCTACGGCCCGACCGAAAGTACCACGTTCGCCTGCTGCCATGTGATCACCGCCTCCGAACAGGTCGGCTATGATGTCTCGATCGGTCGGCCAATCGCGAACACCACCGTCTACCTGCTCGACTCGCGCTTGCAGCCGGTGCCGGTGGGCGTGCCGGGCGAGCTGTATATCGGCGGCGACGGCCTGGCGCGGGGCTATCTCCACCAGCCGACGCTCACGGCGGAGCGCTTCGTGCCCCACCCGTTCAGTCAGGCCGGGTACCCTCAGGGTGGCGCGCGGCTGTACCGCACCGGCGATCTGGCGCGCTATCGGCCTGACGGCACGATCGAGTTCCTGGGCCGCATCGATCGACAGGTCAAAGTGCGCGGCTTTCGGGTCGAGCCGAGCGAGATCGAGGCGATCCTCAGCCAGCATCCGGCAGTGCAGAGCGCGACGGTCATCGCGCGCGATGATCTCCAGACGGGTGCTCTTGGGGCGAAGCGGCTGGTCGCGTACGTCGTGCCGGAGGCGGCGTATCAATCCGACGCCGACCAGGGATTGGAGCAGACCTGGCAGCAGGAGCAGGTGACATACTGGCAGACCACGTTCGACAACGCCTACTCCGACGTGTCGCTCAGCGACAATCCGGCGTTCAACATCAGCGGGTGGAACAGCAGCTACACCGGCCTGCCGATCCCCGCCCACGAGATGCAGGCGTGGGTCGACGCGACAACCGCGCAGATCATGGCGCTGCGGCCACGCCGGGTGTACGAGATCGGCTGTGGAACCGGCCTGCTCCTGTTTCAGATCGCGCCGCGCTGTGAGCGCTATGTCGCCACCGATTTTTCCCCGATCGCCCTGGATTATATTCGGCAGCACATGAGCCTACCGGCCTACCACCTGCCCCAGGTCCAACTCCATCAGGCGGCGGCGGATGAGGTGGTGCTCGGCGATGAGCAGCCGTTCGACGTGGTGATCCTGAACTCGATCATTCAATATTTCCCAAGCAGCACCTACCTGCTGCGGGTCGTAGAGCGTGCCCTGGAGCTTGCCGGGGCGGGCGGGGCGATCTTTATCGGCGATGTGCGGAACTTCTGGCTGCTTGAGGCGTTTCACACCTCGGTCCAGCTCTTCCAGGCAGACGACGCGCTGACCACGGCTCAGCTTCGGCAGCGGATTCAGAAGCGCATCGCCCAGGAGCAGGAGCTGACCGTCGCTCCCGAATTCTTCCTGTCGTTGCCGGAGCGCTTCCCGCAAATCAGCCATGTCCAGATCCAGCCCCAGCGCAGCCCGTTCCATAACGAGATGTCGCGCTTTCGCTATCAGGCCGTGCTGTTCGTCGGCGACAGGCCAGCCTTAGCCCCGGCGGCAGCGTGGCTGGATTGGGAGGAGCGGCAGCTCAGCGTGTCGGATCTCCGCGCGCTCCTCCGCGACACTGCGCCTGAGAGCCTCGGCATCGGCGGCGTTCCCAATGCCCGGCTGCAACATGCGCTGAGCGCGTCCCAACTGCTGGATGAGGAGCAGCCGCCGGAGACGGTCGGCGCGCTCAGGCAGGCATTGGACGAGCATGGCCTGCTGCCGGGCATCGACCCTGAGGAATGTTGGAGCCTGGGCGAGCACCTGCCGTACCGGATCGACATCAGCGGGGCACGCTGCGGCGCGGATGGTCGCTACGATGTCCTTTTCCGGCGGTGCGAGGCCGACCAGGAGCGCGAGGCGCTGCCACTGGCCGCATTTCCGGCTCCCGCCGTCCATCGTCAGGATCGGCTGAGCTATACCAACCATCCCTTCCGGGGCAGATTGGCGCGGGCGCTCATTCCTGAGCTGCGCGCGTTTCTCGCGGACGTGCTGCCGGAATACATGCTGCCGTCGACGATGATGCTGCTGGATACGCTGCCGCTCACGCCCAACGGCAAAGTCGACCTCAAGGCGCTGCCCGCGCCCGACCAGATTCGACCGGACATGGAGCAGGAATTCTTAGCGCCGCGCTCACAGGTCGAGCAGCAGTTGGCTGAGATCTGGTCGCAGGTGCTCGGCGTTGAGCAGGTGGGCGTCCACGATAACTTCTTTGAGCTTGGCGGCGACTCGATTTTGAGCATTCAGATTATCGCGCGGGCCAAACAGCTTGGCCTCGACATCACACCCAAGCTGATCTTCCAGCATCAGACGATCGCGGAGCTTGCGGCGATCGTCGAGACAGCGCCCGCGCGCGGCCCGCTGCACGAAGTGGATACCGGGCCGCTGCCGCTCACGCCGGTCCAGCACTGGTTCTTTGAGCAGCGCCTCGCGCAGCCCGATCACTGGAATCAGGCGGTGCTGCTTGAGCCGCAAGCCCCATTCCATGCGCCGTATGTGCAGCGTGTCGTTGAGCAACTCGTAGTGCAGCACGACGCGCTGCGGCTGCGCTTTGTGCCGCAGGCCGATACGATCCAGGCGCAGGTCGATCCGGCACGTGAGCAGATCCCGCTCACGCACATCGATCTCTCGGTCTATCCTGCGGCGGAGCAGGACGCGCGGCTGACGAGCGTGGCAGGCGAGCTTCAGGCCAGCCTGAGCATCGCCGCAGGGCCGCTGGTGCGCGCCGCGCTCTTTGAGCTTGGCGCGGAGCGTGGATCGAGGCTGCTGATCGTGATTCATCATCTGGCCGTCGATGGGATCTCGTGGCGCATCCTGCTGGACGACTTCAACACGGCCTATCAGCAGATCAGCGCGGGCGCGGCAGTGGCGCTGCCCGCAAAAACCACCTCCTTTCACCAGTGGGCGCGCCTGCTCGAC
This sequence comes from Herpetosiphonaceae bacterium, assembly GCA_036374795.1. Classification (NCBI taxonomy): domain Bacteria; kingdom Bacillati; phylum Chloroflexota; class Chloroflexia; order Herpetosiphonales; family Herpetosiphonaceae; species Herpetosiphonaceae bacterium. The sequence continues at coordinate 30,653 of DASUTC010000091.1, read as the reverse complement.
GACTACACGCAGACTCCCGCAGTTCAGCAGGAGCTCGCGTACTGGCGCGCGGCGATCCCGGCGGCGGTGCCGCGCCTGCCAACTGATATTCCAGCCAGCGCGGACGAGAACACGGTCGCCTCAGCGCACACGGTGACGGTCGCGCTCGACTCCGCTGCGACTCACGCGCTGCTGCACGAGGTCGGACAGGCGTACCGCACCCAGATCAACGATCTGCTGCTGACGGCGCTGGTGCAGGCATGTGTGCCGTGGACCGGAGCGCAGACTTTGCTGTTCGATCTCGAAGGTCATGGCCGTGAAGATCTGTTTGAGGGCGTCGATCTGAGCCGTACGGTCGGCTGGTTTACGACGATCTTTCCCGTCTGTTTGCGCCTCGATCCGACGCTCGACGTTGGAGCATCGCTGCAAGCGATCAAGGAGCAGCTTCGGACGATCCCGCAGCGCGGCCTGGGCTACGGCCTGCTGCGCTATCTCTGTCGGACATCCGCCCAGGAGCTTGCTCAGCTTCCGCAGGCCGAGATCAGCTTCAACTACATGGGCCAGCTCGATCAGGTCCTGGCGGGCAGCTTCACGCTTGCCTCCGAGTCAACCGGGCCGTCGCGCGCTCCCGCCGGACGCCGACGCTACCTCATCGAGATCAACAGCAGCGTCATCGACGGCGCGCTGCGGATCGAGTGGACCTACAGCACACGCATCCATCGCCAGGCCACGATCGAAGCGCTCGCGCAACGATTTGTGGACGCATTGCGCGCGCTGATCGCCCACTGCCTGTCGCCGGCTGCCGGAGGCTACACGCCCTCCGACTTTCCGCTGGCAGGTCTGGACATGCAGGAGCTTGCCGCGCTCTCCGATCTGCTCGATGGAGCGTAGCGCGCCTCGGACGGAGGACGCTACGCCGGTCGGGAGCACGCAGCCGTTCAACCAGTACCAGCCAGCGATTGCGAGGATACCCATGCAAGCAGGCAGCCCGTCGCTCAGCCTCAACAACCTTTACCGGCCAGAGATCCTGGCGAATCCCTACAGCTTCTACCAGCGGCTGCGCTCCGAAGCGCCGATCCACTGGGATGGCTACCTGCACGGCTGGGTGCTGACACGCTATGCTGATGTGGTCGCGTGTCTCCCCGACCGCCGCATCTCGGCGGATCGCACGGTATCGCTGATGGACCGGATGCCGCCGGAGCAGCGCGCGGCGCTGCGGCGCCTGTTCGAGGTGAATGCCCGGCAACTGGCCTTTCTCGATCCGCCCGATCATACCGTTATCCGCCGCATCCTCAATCCGGTCTTTACGCTGGAGGCGGTCGCGGCACTGCGTGAGCGTATCCAGAGCATCGTCGACCAGCTCCTCGCCCGATCGCAATCCGGCGGCAGGCTCGATCTGGTCCGCGATCTCGCCGACCCGCTGCCCGCGCTGGTGATCGCCGAACTGGTCGGGATTCCGTTTCAGGATCTCCAGCAGCTTCGAGCGTGGTACGACGAGTCCTTCAACCTGCTGGGCGCGTCGATCACGCAGGCGCAGCTCGATCGGGCGCTCAAGACCTTCGACACGATGCTCGGCTACTTTCGGACGATGCTGGCACGGCTTCAGCAGCGGCCACAGCCAAGCCTGCTGGGCATGCTCGTGAGCGGCCAGGATGTGCGGGCGTTTAGCGAGGACGAGCTATTCGCGCAATGTCAGCTCTTTCTCGACGCGGGCCACGGGCCGCCAGCGAGCATCCTTGCCAGTAGCATCTGGCTGCTCCTCCAGCACCCGGATCAGCTCCGGCGGCTGCGCGACGATCCGGCGCTGGTCGGGAGTGCCCTTGAGGAATGCCTGCGCTATGAAAGCCCGGTCCAGCTCGTGATCCGTCGCGCGCAGGAAGACGTGCCGGTCGACGGTGTGCAGATCCGCCAGGGCGACCTCGTGTACCTCATGCTGGGCGCTGCCAACCACGATCCGGCGCGCTTTGCCGAGCCTGAGCGCTTCGACATTGGCCGCGATCCGAATCCGCACCTAGCGTTCGGCTATGCGCGGCATCGCTGTATCGGCCAGTGGCTCGCCCGGCTGGAAGGCGAGATCGTCCTCACGACGCTGCTGCAACGGCTACCGACCATGCGCCTGGGGACTGATGCTGCCGTCTGGCAAAAGACGCTGGCGCTGCGTGGGCTTGCCGCGCTGCCGGTTGTGATCTAAGGGGATCTTGGACGTGACACATATGAAACGTGACAACATCGAAGACATCTATCCCTTATCGCCGGTGCAGCAGGGCATGCTCTTCCATACGGTCTACGAGCCAGCGTCGAGCATCTATGTCGAGCAATTCGTCTGCACCTTGTTCGGCGCGCTGGATACAGCGCGGCTGCGGCTGGCCTGGCAGCGCGTGCTCGACCGTCATGCCGCGCTGCGGACGGTCTTCGTCTGGGAAGGCGTCAAGCAGCCGCTCCAGATCGTACGGCGGGAGGCCACGCTGCCCTGGCAGGAGTACGACTGGCGAGACATGCCCGCTGCCGAGCAGCTACGGCGGCTGGAAGCCGTCATGCAGCAGGATCGCAGCCAGCCGTTTGTGCTGCCGCACGCGCCGCTGATGCGCCTGACCGTGATTCGGATGGCCGAGCATGACTATCAGCTGATCTGGTCGTTTCACCATCTGGTGCTGGATGGCTGGTGCCTGCCGCTGATCATGCGCGAGCTGCTGGCCTGCTACGACGCGCTGTGTCACAGCCGCGAGCCGCATCTGCCGCCGATTCAGCCCTACCGAACGTACATCGGCTGGTTGCAGCAGCAGGATATGGAGCGCGCGCGGCGCTTCTGGCAGCAGGCGCTAGAGGGCTTCCAGCCTCACCCGCTGCTCGTCGGCGACCAGCCATCGGTGGACGCTCCGGCCAGCCAGCCGACGCTTGCAACGGAGCAGCTCCAGGTGTCGCCGGAGGTGCTGTCCAGGCTTGAGTCGTTCGTCACGACCTATCAGGTCACGCTCAATACACTGATCCAGGGCGCGTGGGCGCTGCTGCTCAGCCGCTACAGCGGCGAGGCGGATAGTGTCTTTGGCATGGTCGTGTCGGGACGGCCACCGGCGCTGCCGGGCGTCGAGACGATGATCGGAGTCTTCATCAACACGCTGCCGTTCCGCGTGCGTATTCCAGCCGCAGCGCTCTGCCTGCCATGGCTGAAGCAGATCCAGCATCGGCAGGTGGAGATCCGGCAGTACGAGTACACGCCGCTCGTCGACATTCAGCGCTGGCACGGCATACCGGCAGGACAATCGCTCTTTGAGAGCATTATCGCGTTCGAGAACTATCCGGCGGCTGCCGAGCTCTGGCCGTCGAGCAGCACGATCCGCATCGATCACCTGCGCTTCGATGAGCAGACGAACTATCCGCTGGCGCTGATCGTGACGCCCGGCGGAGCGCTCTCGCTGCGGCTGGTCTACGATCGGCGCAGGTTCGACGCGGCGCTGGTCGCCCGCATGCTCGATCAGCTCCAGACGATCCTCCGGGGCATCGCCACGCAGCCGCACCAGCGCCTGGCCCAGATCCCCTATCTCAGCGATGCCGAGCGGCACCAGATGCTCATCGCGTGGAACGCGCAGCGCGTGGACTACGACCGGCGCTGCTGCCTGCATCACCTGTTCGAGGCGCAGGCGCTGCGCACGCCCGACGCCGTGGCCGTGATCTGCGGAGACGAGCGGCTGACCTACGATGTATTGAATGCGCGCGCCAACCAGCTTGCCTGGTATCTGCGGCAGCGCGGCATCGCTCCCGACATGCGCGTCGGGATCTGCATGGAGCGCTCATCGAGCATGGTAGTGGGCCTGCTTGGTATTCTCAAAGCCGGTGCCGCGTACGTGCCGCTTGACCCGGCCTATCCCCAGGAGCGTCTGCGGCTGATGCTCGACGACGCGCAGGTCGAGGCGGTGATCACCGAGCAGCCGCTTGTGGAGCGGCTGTCGGCGACAGCGGTGTTTGTGCTGTGCCTGGATACCAGCCAGGAGATCGTGTCGGCCTATCCTCGGACCAACCCTGCGGCTGCGATCGATGCCGCGCACCTGGCCTATGTGATCTACACGTCGGGCTCCACCGGACGGCCCAAGGGCGTCGCGATTACTCACCGCAGCGCGGTCGCGCTGATGGCCTGGGCCAAGACCGTCTTTTCGCCGCACGAACTGGCAGGCGTGCTGGCAGGCACATCGATCTGCTTCGATCTTTCGGTCTTTGAGCTCTTCGTCCCGCTGAGCTGCGGCGGTACGGCGATCATCGCGGAGACGCCGCTGCACGTGCCTGAGACAAGCGCCGCGATCACCCTGCTCAACACGGTCCCTTCCGCGATTGCCGAGCTGGTTCGCACGGAGCGGCTGCCCGCATCGGTACGCACGGTCAATCTCGCGGGCGAGCCGCTGCATAGCACGCTGGTCCGGCAGCTCTATGCCATCCCGACGATCGAGCGGGTCTATAACCTGTATGGCCCGACTGAGGACACGACCTACTCGACCGGGACGCTGCTGCCCAGAGACGCAGCGCGCGAGCCGTCGATCGGCTATCCGATCGCCAATACGCAGGCCCACGTGCTCGCCGCCGACATGCAGCCGGTGCCGATCGGCGTGCCCGGCGATCTCTATCTTGGCGGCGATGGCCTGGCGCGGGGCTACCTCAATCAGCCCGCGCTGACCGCCGAGAAGTTCGTGCCCGATCCGTTCAGCCAGACCGGGGACCCTCAGGGTGGCGCGCGGCTTTACAGGACGGGCGACCTGGCGCGCTACCGCGCTGACGGCAGCATCGAGTTTCTAGGCCGCGCCGATCAGCAGGTCAAGCTGCGCGGCTATCGCATCGAGCTGGGCGAGATCGAGGCCGCGCTGCGGCAGCATCCGGCGGTACAGGACGGCGTGGTCGCGATCCGGCAGGACGAGCGCGGCGATCGGCTGCTGGTCGCCTACATCGTCGCGCGCGGCGAGCAGCGGATCACCGGCGGCGAACTTCAGTCGTTTCTGCGTGCCAGGCTTCCGATCTACATGCTGCCCAACCATGTGATGCAGCTCGACCAGTTGCCGCTGACGCCCAACGGCAAAGTTGACCGCCGCGCGCTGCCGCCGCTGGAAGGAAGCCCGCGTTCGCAGGAGCGCCCGGCGCTGGCACCCTTTACGATGCTTGAGGAGACGATCGCGACGATCTGGGCGGGTGTGCTCTCCGTCGCGCCGATCAGCGCCGAGGCTAGCTTCTTTGAGCTAGGCGGCCACTCGCTCCTGGCGACGCAGGTGATCGCCCGCGTGCGCGATCTCTTTAAGATCGACCTGCCGGTCCGCACGCTTTTTGAATTTCCGAGCCTGCGCGCGTTTACGCAGCGGGTCGAGGCGGCGCAGCAGGCCAAAAGCGGCCACCTGCCACCGGCGCTGGTGCCGCTCCCACGCGACGGCGATCTGCCGCTGTCGTACGCGCAGCAGCGCCTGTGGTTCCTCGATCAGCTCTTTCCGGGCAACCCCATGTATAACGTTCCGTTTGCGGTGCGGCTTTCGGGGCCGCTCCAGATCGACGCGCTGCGGCAGAGCCTCAACGCCCTGATCCAGCGCCACGAGTCGCTGAGAACGACGTTTACCGCCGTCCACGGGCGTCCGCATCAGGTGATTGCGCCGGTCCTCGATCTGGAGGTGCCGCTGATCGACCTCCGCGATCTTCCGGCGGCTCAGCATGAGTCGGAAGTAGCCCGCCGCGCGACGCATGAGGCGCGGCAGCCATTTGATCTCCAGCGCGGCCCGCTGCTGCGCTACACGGTGCTCCAGCCCGGAGACTCGGCCTATGTGCTGCTGCTGACGTTTCACCATATCATCATCGATGGCTGGTCGTTGAGCGTCTTCACCCGCGAGCTTTCCACACTCTACAACTATTTTCTCGATCACGATCGCGATCACGCGCCGCTGCCGCTCGCGCCGCTGCTGATCCAGTATGCCGACTTCGCGATCTGGCAGCGCGACTGGCTGCGTGACGCCGTGCTTGAGTCGCATCTGGCCTTCTGGAAACAAACGCTGGCCGGGCTGCCGCTCGATGATCTGCCGGGCGATCGACCGCGACCATCCGCGCCGACCTTTGCGGGCGCGCGGCAACCATTCGAGATCTCGGCAGAGCTGAGCGCTGCCCTGACGCGCCTCGGCCAGCAGAGCCAGGCGACGCTGTTTATGACGCTCACGGCAGCCTGGCTCTGCGTGCTGCACCAGCACACACGCTCCTCCGATCTGACGATCTGCACCGACACCGCCAACCGGCTCCAGGCGCAGACGGAAGACCTGATCGGGTTTTTTGTAAACCAGCTCGTCTTGCGCGTTAACCTCGTGGGCGATCCGACCTTTCGAGAGCTGTTGCAGCGCGTGCGCGAAAGCATGCTCAGCGCCTACGCCCATCAGGAGCTTCCGTTCGAGTATCTGGTCAAGGAAGTCCTGCCGAAGCGTGACACAACGTTCTTGCCGCTGACCCAGGTCAAGATCGTGCTCCAGACCGCCGCGATGCCCCAGTTGAGCCTCGCGGGAATCACCGCCGAGCCGCTCGTCGTCGATACGGCCACGACGAAGTTCGATCTGCTGCTGAATATCCTGCCGCGAGACGGCTCCTTGTCGGGCTCGCTTGAATATAGCACCGAGCTGTTCGAGAGCACCACCATTCGTCGCCTGCTCAATCATTTCCAGACCGTCATCACCGCGATCACGGCTCGTCCCGACAGCACGGTCAGCGCGCTGACGACGATGCTGGATCAGGCCGTGGCAGAAGAGCGCAGCCAGGCGCGGCAGGCGCTCTCCTCGGCAAACCTTCAGCGACTCCGCGCTCGTCGGCAGCAGGGCGCGCACCAACCACCAGCGAAAGGATATGAAGAGGTATGACCGACTCCGGCAATCCAAAGCGCAGCCTGGGCTCGCTGAGCGCGATCAAGCGTAAGACCATCACCACATCGAGCGAATCGCTCGTGCGGATGGAGCCGCTGAGCGGCGCGTCGCAGCTTCCGCTCGTGGTGCAGCCCGCGATCGACAAGCTGAACCTGATCGAGTGGATTCAGAATAGCCGATCCTTGATCGAGGACAAGCTCGCGCTGCATGGCGGTATTTTATTCCGCAGTTTCGACCATATGCAGACGCTTGAGCAGTTCAACCAGTTCATCACGGCGGTCGGCGGCGCGCCGATGGAATACCATGAGGGCGCATCGCCGCGTACGAAGCTGAGCGACAACATCTACACCTCGACCGACTACCCGGCCTATCAGCGCATTTTCTTGCACAACGAGCTGGCGTATCGGCATAGCTTCCCGACCAACATTTTCTTTCTCTGCCTGAAGCCAGCCGAGCAGCAGGGAGAAACGCCGATCGCCGATATGCGCCGGGTCTATCAACGGCTCGATCCCAGGATTCGCGAGAAGTTCATGGAAAAGGGCTGGATGCTGGTCCGCAACTTCGGCGATGGCTTCGGGCTACCGTGGCAGGAGGTCTTTCATACCACCGATAAAGCCGAAGTCGAGCGCTACTGCCAGCAGGTCGGCACGCAGGTGGAGTGGCGCGAGCGGGGCCGCCTGCGCACGCGGCAGGTCTGCCGAGCCGTGGCGAAACATCCACGCACGCAGGAGCTAGTCTGGTTCAACCACGCGACCTTCTTCCATATCTCGACGCTTGAGCCGACGATCCGCGAGGCGCTGCTGATCGAGTATGGCGAAGATGATCTACCGACCAACACCTATTACGGCGACGGCTCGCCGATCGAGCCTGAGGTGCTCGACGAGCTGCGCGCGATTCACGAGCAAGAGACGATCGCCTTTCCGTGGCAGCAGGGCGATCTGCTGATGCTGGATAACCTGCTGGTGGCGCATGGACGCGCGCCCTATAGCGGCCCGCGTAAAGTGGTTGTGGGCATGTCCGCTCCCTGTAGCTGGGACGATGTCGCGATTTCGTGAGGGGTGGAAGGCAGCGAATGGCACGCAAGTTTGGGGTTTATGGGGCAGCGCGACCGTGGCTTGGCGATCTTGCCGACGCGATCATGCTTCCGATCATGAAACGGTATGGCGAGCGCCACCAGTTTTATCTACCGACCAGCGGATATGCCCAGGAGCGCATGGCGACGCTGCGCCAGCAATTGGAGCGCGGCGCGGAGGTCTATCTGCTCGGTATTACGTCCTGCACCCATAACAGCGGCGTTGGCCTCGTCTCGGCTTCGCTCAAAGATGGCGTCAGGCTGATTACCAACAACGAGGAAGAGCGCTTTGTCGGCGTCAAGCACTACACCAAGTATCCTGAGCAATCGATCGAGGTCCTGCGCGAGCAGATGGCGCAGCTTGGGATCGGTCCTGCTGATATTCATGCCTGTATCGCGACCTTCGATATTGTGCGCTGCTGCTCGCCACGCGCGATTCTGGAAGAAGGACCGGCCAGCCTGCCGCTGCTGCTGACCCAGGAGGACAGCGACGGCGATCTGATTACGCAGCGCTTTCTCAAGTTCTTCAGCGGTCCCAGGGCGCTGGGCGAGCAGTTCGGCATGAGCAAGCCGTTTCCGATCATCGGCGCGCGCCACCACGATAACCATGCGTACTTTTCCCTTGCGGCCTCGCCATTTGCCCGCAGCGCGGAGCCGGTGATCATCACGGTGATCGACGGCGCTGGCGATGATAACGCGATCTCGCTGTACATGGCCCAGCACGGGCGCGTCAAGCTGCTGTACGACAACCGGAGCATGTTCGACTCGCTCGGCCTGCTCTACTCGTGTATCAGCTCGACACAGGGCGGCTGGACGGAGCTGAGCAGCGAAGGGCGCTACATGGGCGCGGCAGCCTGGGGCAACAACGATCGCCTGACCAATCCCTACTATCGCCAGCTCCGGCAACTGGTCTATTTCGGCAATAACGGGCAGATCTATCTCAACCGGGCGCTGGCAAACTGGCATCGCAGCGTGCATCGCCCGTACACGCCGATGCTCAAGGAGATCCTGGGAGAGCCGATCGCCCGCAAAGATATGTGGAATCCCGACGCGATCCTGAATGTCGAGGACGTGCAGCATGCCGAGATTACGCGCGATCGGGTGGATAAGGCCGCCGCGACACAGATGCTCTTCGAGGATGTGCTCTTTCATATCGTGGGCCATCTGATCCGCACAACCGGCAGCAATAAGCTGGTGCTGACCGGCGGCACCGCGCTCAACTGCCTTGCCAACATGAAGCTGCTTGAGCACTTCGACGAGCACTACTACGAGCGCTACCTGGGATGCAACAATACGCGGCTGCATCTGTGGGTGCCGCCCACGCCGGGCGATGCGGGGACGCCGATGGGCGCGGCCTATCATGTTGCGATGGCGAATGGCGCGCCTCCGGGCGAGCCGCTGCGCCATGCCTTCTACTGCGGCATTCCGGCGTCGAGCGCGGCGATCGAGCAGGCGCTAGAGAGCGTCGGCGATCTCGGCTGTCTTCGGCTGGGCAATCTCTCGGATGTGGGACGGCGCGGCGTGATCGCCGATCTGATGGCCTACATCGTCTCCAAGAATGGCGTGATCGGGCTGTTCCAGGGCGTGGCCGAGACGGGTCCGCGCGCGCTGGGGCATCGCTCGATCCTTGCCAATCCCTGCAACGCGGAGATCCGCACCATCTTGAATCAGCTCGTCAAATTCCGCGAGGCCGTGCGACCGCTGGCGCCGATGGCAACCTATCAGGCGGCTCATCACCTGTTTGAGCTATCGCCGGGTGCCGCCTGCGATAACTACAACGCCTACAACTACATGGTCCTGACCGTGCGGGCGCGACCAGAAAGCGCGCATCTGATCCCGGCGGTGGTCCACAAGGACGGCACCGCGCGCGTGCAGATCGTCCGCCCTGAGATCGATCCGCTGGCCTACGCCTATCTCAAAGCGATGGGGCGGCGCGTCGGCGTCGAGGTATCGGTCAACACGTCGCTCAACGTCGGCAGCCCGATCGTGCAGACGCCCGCGCAGGCGCTACAAACGCTGAAGCGCTCGAAAGGCATGCACGCGCTCTTCCTGGTCGGTGCCGACAAACAGGCCTTCCTGGTCTGGCATCGCTCGAACGTTCCACCGAAAGACGACGGGCAGCAGCTCCGGCGCTGGCTCAACGCCTGGCAAGAAGAGATCGATATTTCGCTGATCTAGCACGGGGCGTGTGCCGACATATGCCGCGCCGTGCTCGTCCGCGCCCTACACGACCTCACTGAAGGAGAACCGTAGACATGACCCTTGATTCGATTGCAGGTGTACGGGTTTCGCCGCAGCAGAAACAGGTCTGGCTGTTGCAGCAAGCCGGGCGTGCTGTGCCCTTTCGGTCCCAGTGTGCGGTACAGATCGACGGGCCGCTCGATCGGGCGCGCCTCCGCCAGTCCTGCGACAGCGTGGTTCAGCGCTTCGAGATCCTGCGGACAACCTTTCGCGCGCTGGCGGGGATGACGATCCCGCTTCAGGTGATTGGCGAGGATCTGCTGACCTGGGAGGCGATCGACATCCAGCAGCACGTGCCCGAAGCGCAGGCGCGGCAGATCTGGCAGGTCTTTGATGAGCTGCTGCAACGACCATTCGATCTGGCGCAGGGTCCCGTGACGCGCTGTACGCTGGTGATATGCTCGCCCGTCAAGCACTGCCTGGTGATCAGCCTCCCGGCGCTGTGCGCTGATCTGGCATCGCTCCGCCATCTGGTCGCTGAGATCGTGCGCTCGTACGCGGCATCGGTCGAGGGCGGCGCGCTCGACGACGAGCCGCTCCAGTACGCCGATATTGCCGAGTGGCAAAACGAATTGCTTGAGGTCGCCGATGCCGAGGTTGGCAAGCAATTCTGGCGCGAGCGCTCCCACCTTGAGGCGCTGCCGGGCATGCGTCTGGCGTTCGAGCGTCGGCAGGGCGCGGCGGGCGGCTTCGATCTCCAGGTCTATCACTCCACGCTGGATCAGTCGCTCGCCGCGCAGCTTGACGCGCATCCAGCCGATACGTCGATGCTGCTGCTGACAGCCTGGATCGTGCTGCTGGGACGGCATATTCCACAATCGCGGCTTACGCTGGGCATCGCCAGCGACGGGCGCAAGTATGAGGAGCTTGAGCAGGCGATCGGGCTGTTTGCCAGGGACCTGCCGCTTTCCTTTGAGCGAGACGCGAGCACGACCTTTCAACAGGCGCTGGATGAGGTCGGGCGGATCTGGCATGAGCACAACGAGTGGCAGGAGTATTTTACCTGGGATACCGTGCTGCCGGACGCCGCTGACGGCGAGCAGCCGCCCTTCTTCCCGGTCTGCTTCTCGTTCGACGACGCCGCGCTGTGTGAGTCCGGTGCGGACGTGACGTGCTCCCTGGAGCGCTACGCAGCCTGTACCCATCAATTCAAGATCAAGCTGGCCTGTCGCCGCGAGGCCGATACGATCGTCTGCGACTTCCACTACGATGCCCGGCTCTTGAATCAGGAGCATCTCGCGGTCCTCGCCGAGCAGTACCAGACGCTCCTGCATCATGCGCTGCACGCGCCGCAGCTCCTGATCGACCGGCTGGCGCTGCTCGGCGCGAGCGAGCGCCAGCGGCTGCTCTCCGACTTCAACCGCACGACGGTCGACGTGGAGCCTGATTTGCTGCTGCATGATCTGTTCGAGGCGCAGGCCGCGCGCACTCCAGACGCGGTCGCCGTCGAGTATGGCGACCAGCGCCTGACCTATGCCGAGTTGAATGCCCGCGCTAATCAGCTCGCGCACCACCTGATGCGGCAGGGCGTCGGCCCCGATGTCCTGGTCGGCATCCATGTCGAGCGCTCGCTGGATCTGGTGATTGCGCTGCTGGGCACGCTCAAAGCCGGTGGCGCGTACGTGCCGCTTGAGCCGTCGCATCCCTCGGAGTATCTGGCCTTCGTGATCGACAATGCCGCGATCAGCGTGCTGCTCACGCAGCAGCACCTCGCCGAGCGACTCCCGGCCTTCGACGGTCGTGTTGTGCGTATCGATGCCGACTGGACGACGATCGCGCGGGAGCAGGCGACGCCGCCGCAGCATGCCGGAGCGCCCGACCACCTGGCCTATGTGCTCTACACCTCCGGCTCCACGGGCGTGCCAAAAGGCGTGATGATCACGCATCGCGGGCTGTGCAACCACATGCTCTGGATGCAGGCCGAGCTGCCGCTGACGACCGATGATCGCGTGTTGCAGAAGACCGTGTGCAGCTTCGACGCATCCGTCTGGGAGTTTTACGCGCCGCTGCTTGCCGGAGCGTGCCTGGTCGTGGCCGAGCCGGGCAAGCAGCAGGATAGCACCTATCTGGTCAGGACGGTCATCGAGCGCCGGATCACGATCCTGCAGCTCGTCCCGGCGATGCTGCACCTGCTGCTGGAAGAGCCGCTGATCCGCTCCTGCACCAGTCTCAAGCGGGTCTTCTGCGGCGGCGAGGCGCTGGCGCTCGACCTGCAACAGCGCTGCTTCGACCGCCTTCCGGCGGATCTGTACAATCTGTACGGCCCGACCGAGACGACGATCCAGGTCATCGTCTGGCAGTGCCAGCGCCAGACCGATCAGGCGCTTGTCCCGATCGGACGGCCTATCTGGAACGTCCGGGCGTATATTCTGGATCGCGCGCTTCAGCCGGTGCCGATCGGCATTGCCGGTGAGCTGTACATCGGCGGCGTCAGCCTGGCGCGCGGCTATGTGCGGCGCGCGGATCTCACGGCTGAGCGCTTCATCCCCGATCCGTTCAGCGCCGCCCCTGGATCACGGCTCTACCGCACCGGAGATCTGGCGCGCTACCAGCCCGATGGCACGATCGAGTACCTGGGGCGGGTCGATCATCAGGTCAAGCTGCGCGGCTTTCGGATCGAGCTGGGGCAGATCGAGGCGGTGCTGCGGCAGCATCCAGCGGTGCAGGATGCCGTCGTCATGGTGCGCGACGACGCAGCGCCCGCGGGCAGGCACCCCGACCAGCGTTTAACTGCGTATGTTATCCCGCAGCCGCACCAGAGCATCGTCGTGGAGGAGCTTCAGCGCTTTGTGGGCGGCAAGCTGCCCGACTATATGATCCCGTCGATCGTGGTGCCGCTCAACGCCTTCCCCCTGACCGCCAGCGGAAAAGTCGACCGACAGGCACTGCCGGTGCCGCATCTGGCCTTGAGCGATCGGGCACAGACGTATGTCGGGCCACGCAATGAGCTTGAGCAGGCGGTCGCCGCGATCTGGGAAGAGGTGCTGGGCGTCGAGCGCATCGGCATCCACGACAATTTCTTTGCGCTGGGCGGTCACTCGCTGCTGACGACACAGATCAACGCGCGGGTGCTTGAGCAATTTCAGGTGTCGCTGCCGCTGCGGGGCTTATTCGAGGCTCCGACCATCGCCGAGTTTTCGGTGATGGTCGTGCAGCACATGCTGGAGCAGGCCGATCCTGAAACTGCCGCCCGTCTGACGATCGATCATCCGTAATGCGCTCAGCACCTAGCCAGGGGAGGCGATGAGTCACAGGGTTATGACAGATCGTTCCAAACAGATTGCAGATCTGTCGCCCGAAGAGCACGGGCGGCTGTTTCAACAATTGATGGCCCTGCGGCCCGCCCGGCAACCGCTCGTCGGGCCGCAGGAGCGCGACCCAAACGGGATTGAGCTGTCGTTTGCGCAGCGCCGCCTGTGGTTTCTCGACCAGCTCGTGCCGCAGACGGCCTTCTACAATCTGCCGGTCGCGGCGCATCTCGAAGGCCCGCTCGACGTGACGATCTTTCGCCTGAGTCTCGACGAGGTGATCCGTCGTCACGAGGCGCTGCGGACGACCTTCACGGTTGTTGAGAACCGTCCGGTGCAGATCATCAGCCCCGCGCTGAGCATCGACGTGCCGGTGATCGATATGCAGCTCTTCCCGGCGGAGCAGCGCGACGAGCAGGTGCGACGCCACGCGGTCGCGGAAGCGCAGCGCCCGTTCGATCTGGCCCAGGGGCCGCTGCTGCGTGTCGTGCTGCTGCGCCTCGCCGCAGACGACCATAAGCTGCTGCTGACGATGCACCACATCATCTCCGATGGCTGGTCGATTGGCGTGTTCATGCGTGAGCTGGTAACGCTCTACGAGGCACGGCGCGCCGGGAAGGCCGCGCCGCTGGGCCAGGTGAGTACCCCGCTGCCGCTGCAATACGCCGACTTTGCGATCTGGCAGCGGCGCTCCATGCAGGGAGCCGTGCTGGAGCAGCACCTCGACTACTGGCGGCAGCAGCTTCGCCCGCCCCTGCCGACGCTGGCATTGCCCACCGACCGTCCGCGTCCGGCGATTCAGACATTCTCCGGCGCGCGGCATCCCGTCGTGCTCGATGCGTCGATCGCCGACCCGATCGACGCGCTGGCACAGCAGGAAACCGCGACGCTCTTTATGGTCGTCCTCGCGGCGTTTCAAACGCTGCTCCACCGCTACACCCGCCAGGACGACATTGTCGTCGGCACGGCTATCGCGAATCGCACGCGCGCCGAGTTCGAGCCGCTGATCGGCTTCTTCGTCAACATGCTCGTGCTGCGCACCGACCTGTCAGGCAATCCGACGTTCCGCGCGCTGCTGCGTCGCGTCCGCGAGGTCTGCCTCCAGGCCTATGCCCATCAGGATCTACCCTTCGAGCGGCTGGTTGAGGAGCTCCAGCCCACCCGCGATCTGAGCCGCAACCCGCTCTTTCAGGCCGCGCTGGTGATCAAGAATGCTCCGAACGTCACGCTCCGGGTTGCGGATCTGACCTTGCGGACGATGCAGATCGACACCTCGCCCGCCAAATTCGATCTAACCCTGTCGCTTGAGCGCACGGCCACGGCGCTGCAAGGCGAGCTTGAGTACAATACGGACCTCTTCGATCCGGCCACCGTTGCGGGGATGGTCGCGCATCTTGAGCTGCTGCTGCGCTCCGTGCTCCGCGATCCCGATCGTCCGATCATGGACTACGCCTGCCTGAGCGATGCCGAGTACCGGCAGCTTGTGTACGATTGGAACGCGACGGATGTCGCTGGCCGCGCTACCACCGTGATCCAGTCCGTCTTCGAGGCCATCGCCGATCGACAGCCGCAGGCGATTGCCGCGACGTTTGCCGATGAGCGCCTGACGTATCAGACGCTCAACCAGCGCGCCAACCGCCTAGCGCACGAGCTGCGCCAGATGGGGATCGGGCCGGAGACGCTGGTTGGCATCTGTCTTGAGTCGTCGCTGGATATGCTCGTCGCGGTGCTGGCAGTGCTCAAAGCTGGCGGCGCGTTCGTGCCGCTGGACCCGACCTACCCCGCTCAGCGCCTGGCACATATGATCGCGGATACACGCCTGCCGCTGATCCTGACTCATACGCAGCACGCCGCGATGCTGCCGGATCAGGGGCCACGGATCATCTGCCTGGATCGAGCGCAGACGGCGCTGGCGCAGCACAGCCCGTCGAATCCGCCATGCGCCGTAACGATGGACAACCTGGCCTACGTGATCTACACCTCCGGCTCGACCGGCAGGCCCAAGGGCGTGCAAGTGACGCATCGCGGCCTCTTCAATCTGGCCGCCGCCCAGATTCAAGCGTTCGGGGTCGAGCCGAGCAGCCGCGTGCTTCAGTTTGCGTCGCTCAGCTTCGACGCGGCAGTGTCCGAGATCTGCATGGCGCTCCTGGCGGGCGCGACGCTCACGCTGATGCCGTCGCACAGTCGGATTCCCGGCCCGGCGCTCGCGCAGCTCTTGCGCGACCAGGCGATTACGACGGCGACGCTGCCGCCCTCGGTGCTGGCCCTGCTGCCGCACGAGCCGCTGCCCGCGCTCAAGACGCTGATCGTCGCGGGCGAGGTCTGCCCGACCGATCTGGCCGCGCGCTGGTCGGCTGGCCGTCATCTCCTGAATGCCTATGGTCCAACCGAGGGCACCGTCTGCGCCACGATCGCGCGCTACGATCCGCCGCCGCGCAGAGCCGTGCTTGGCCGTCCGATCGACAACGTGCAGGTGTACCTGCTCGACCGCCTCGCCAATCCCGTGGCGCTTGGGACTCCGGGCGAGATCTGTCTCGGCGGGATTGGTCTGGCGCGTGGCTACCTCAACCAGCCCGCCTTGACCGCCGAGCGCTTCATCCCCAACCCGTTCGGCGCAGCCGGCACGCGGCTGTACAAGACGGGCGACCTGGGTCGGTATCGCGCTGACGGCACGCTGGAGTTTCTAGGCCGGATCGATCAGCAGGTCAAGCTGCGCGGCTTCCGCGTCGAGCCGCAGGAGATCGAGACGGTCATCAGCCAGCATCCCGCCGTTCAGCAGGTGGTGGTCGTGGCGCGTCACGATCCGCCCGCCGAGCAGCGTCTGGTCGCCTATGTCGTGCTCGTGCCGGAGCAGCAGCTTGCCGTGGATCGGCTGCGCCAGCTCATGCGCGCCGAGCTGCCGGAGTACATGCTGCCCTCGACGATCGTCGAGCTTGCGGCGCTGCCCCTGACGCCCAGCGGCAAGGTCGATCGGCACGCGCTGCCCGCGCCGACCACGAGCCGCCCGCGCCTTGATACGGCGTACATCGCGCCGCAGACGGAGACGGAGCGGACGATCCTGGCGATCTGGCAGGAGGTGCTTCAGCTTGAGCGGCTGGGCATCGACGACAACTTCTTCGATGTGGGCGGCACATCGCTGCTGGCGGTTCATCTGCACCGCAGGCTGCAAGCGGCCCTGCCGCAGCCCGTGTCGATGATCGACGTGTTTCAGCATCCAACGATCCGATCGTTTGCCGAGTCCCTGAGGCCGCCCCAGGATAGCGCTGCGCCGTCGGGTGACTCCGCCACGCGCGCCGAGTCGATCCGCTCCGCCCGCCAGCGACAGCAGCTTCAGCGACAGCGCATCCAGGCAGCGCGGAATGAGGAGCCGTCCAAGCATGAATAAGCCCGATCTCTTCGACTACGGTGTTGCGATTATTGGCATGGCTGGCCGGTTTCCCGGCGCGTCCACGCTGGAGCAGTTCTGGCAGAACCTGAGCGGCGGCGTCGAGTCGATCGCGCGCTTCTCCGAGGCCGAGCTGGATGCGGCGGGCGTTTCGCCAGCGCAGCGCGTCGATCCCAGCTTCGTCCCGGCTGGCGGCCTCCTCTCGGACATCGACCGCTTCGATGCCGCCTTCTTCGACATGCCGCCGCGCGAGGCTGAGCTGACCGATCCGCAGCATCGCCTCTTTCTGGAGTGCGCCTGGGAAGCGCTTGAGCGATCGGGCTACTCCGCCGCGCCTGCCGCCACCCGGATCGCGGTCTATGCCGGCGAGAAGCTCAACAGCTACCTGCTGCACCATCTGCTGGCTCATCCCCAGCGCCACGCCGCGTTTGCTAATATTCAAGCGACGCTGAGCAACGATCGAGATTTTCTGTCGACCCTGGTTTCGTATAAGCTGCACCTGACCGGCCCAAGCATGACCGTACAAACCGCCTGCTCGACCTCGCTGGTCGCGGTGCATCTGGCCTGCCAGAGCCTGCTCAACGGCGAGAGCGACCTGGCGCTGGCGGGCGGTGTGGCGATCCAGGTGCCACAGACGACCGGCTATCACTATCAGGATGGCAGCATTCTCTCACCGGACGGGCATTGTCGGGCCTTCGACGCCCAGGCACAGGGAACCGTCGGCGGCAACGGCGTGGGCGTCGTGGTGCTCAAGCGGCTGGCAGACGCCATCACGAGCCGCGACCAGATCTACGCCGTGATCCGTGGCTCGGCGATCAACAACGACGGTGGGCAGAAAGTCGGGTTTACCGCGCCCAGCGTACACGGGCAGGCGCAGGCGATCCGCGATGCGCTGGCGCTCGCGGATGTCACGCCCGATACGATCGATTATGTCGAGGCGCACGGCACGGGCACGCCGCTCGGCGATCCGATCGAGGTCAAGGCGCTCGCGCTGGCATTTGGAGCGCGCAGCGGCACCGGCCCACGCTGCGCCCTGGGATCGGTCAAGACCAATATCGGACACCTGGACGCAGCCGCGGGCGTGGCCGGACTGATCAAAACCGCGCTGATGCTCCAGCACCGGCAGCTTCCGCCGAGCCTACATTTTCAGCAGCCCAATCCACAGATCGATTTTGCCGCAACACCGTTTCGCGTCAGCACCGCGTTGACGGACTGGACCCGCGGCGATCACCCGCGCCGCGCCGGAGTCAGCTCGTTTGGCATGGGCGGCACGAATGCCCACGTCATCCTCGAAGAAGCGCCGCCGGTCGAGGAGTCGGGGCCGTCGCGGCCCGTGCAACTCCTGCTGCTCTCGGCCAAAACCGAGACGGCGCTTGATGCGGCGACCGCGAATCTGCGGACGTGGCTCAAGGCCACGCCCTACGTGAATCTTGCCGATGTGGCCTACACGTTGCAGGTTGGACGGCGCAGCTTTGCCCACCGCCGCATCGTGGTCTGCCGCGATCGTGCGGAGGCAATCGCAGGTTTGGAATCACCGCCTGCGGGAGCGGACACGGCCCAGGTCGACGGCGACGGCAGCCCTGAGGTCATCTGGCTCTTTCCGGGGCAGGGATCGCAGTACGTCGGGATGGGACACGATCTGTACCGCACCGAGGCCCGCTTCCGAGCGTGCGTCGATCGCTGTGCCGGGCTGTTCGAGCCGCACCTCGGCCTGGATCTGCGCGCGGTGCTCTATCCGCAAGACGATCAGCGGGCGGAGGCGGCCAGCCTGCTAAGCCAGACGCGCATCGCACAGCCAGCCTTGTTTGTCGTGAGCTATGCGCTGGCCCAGCTCTGGCTGGATTGGGGCGTCCGACCGGCAGCCATGCTCGGACATAGCCTGGGCGAATACGTGGCGGCGTGTCTGGCCGGAGTCTTCTCGCTGGAAGATAGCGTCGCGCTGATTGCCACACGCGGACGGCTGATGCAGCAGCTCCCCGCAGGAGCCATGCTGGTGGTCGCGCTGGACGAAGATGCCGTACAGCCGCTACTGAACGAGCACCTGTCGCTGGCGGCGATCAATAGCCCGACCCAGTGCGTCATCTCCGGCCAGACAGCAGCGATCGAGGCGCTGCGCCAACGACTGACGGAGCACGGCGTGCGGTGCCGCCCCGTGTCAACCAGCCATGCCTTCCACTCCCCGATGGTCGAGCCGATCTGCGCGGTCTTTGCCGAGTATGTGCGGCAGATACCGCGCAGTGTACCGCGCATTCCGTTTATCTCGAATGTGACCGGCACCTGGATCACCGAGCACGAGGCGCAAGATCCCGACTACTGGGCACGGCACCTGCGCGCTCCGGTTCGCTTCGGCGCGGGCGTGCAGGAGATCGTGCGACGACCGAAGCCGGTGCTGCTGGAGGTTGGTCCTGGGCGCGCGCTGCGCAACCTGGCTCGGCAGGCTGCTCCTGCGGCCTGCACGATCTTCTCATCGCTGCCGCACGCAGATGAGCAGCAGCCCGATAGCGTGCTGCTGATGCAGACGCTCGGCCACCTGTGGCTGGCGGACGTGGCGATCGACTGGGCCGCAGGCTATGCCCATGAGCGTCGCCAGCTCGTTGCACTGCCGACCTATCCGTTCGAGCGCCGCCGCTACTGGCTGGAAGCGCCAGCCGATGCCGAGGACGCGCCGACCGTCGCCACCGATCAGCGGCTTGCGCCAGATCAGTGGCTGTATATCCCGGTGTGGAAGCAGGCGCAGCCGACCCTCGCGCAGGCATCCAACGCCGATCATCCGGCCTGCTGGCTCGTCTTCGCGGATGAGCTTGGCGTCGCGGCGCGGCTGGTACAGCGCCTTGAGCAGCTCGGTCACAATCCGATCACCGTGGTCTGCGGGCAGCGCTTCGCGCAGACCGGCGCGCGAACGTACATGCTCGATCCGACGGAGCCGGAGCAGTACGCGGCGCTGCTGGATCACCTGGCCGCCCGCGATCTCACGCCAACCTCGACCGTTCATCTCTGGAGCCTGACATCCTCGGACGACGCCGAGCCGCTCGACGCGCCATCCTTCAAACGAGCGCAAGCGCGCGGCTTTTATAGCCTGCTGTTTCTGGCGCGCGCGCTGGGCACGCGCAAGCTGGCAGCGCGCATCGAGATTGTCTCGAACCAGAGCCAGCCCGTGACGGGCACCGAGGCGCTGGCCGCCGAGAAGGCGACAGCGCTTGGGCTGAGTAAGATCATTCCGCAGGAGTACCCCGACATCGCATGTCGACATATCGATATAGCGCTGCCGCAGCCGAACACCTGGCAGGAGGCGCGCCTGCTCGATGCGCTGATCGGAGAGATGCAGCAGCCTGCGACGTACCCGGTGGTGGCGTATCGCGGACAGCAGCGCTGGGTACAGGTCTATGAGCCAATCCAGCCGGGAAGCGACTTAGCACATCCGAGCATCCTCCGGCCACACGGCGTCTACCTGATCACGGGCGGCCTCGGAGCAATCGGCCTGGTGCTTGCCGAATATCTGGCTCAGACCGTGCAGGCGAAGCTGATTTTGGTCAGCCGCTCTGCTGGTGCCGCGCACGAACAAACGCCGCAGGTCCAGCGTCTCAAAGCGCTGGGCGCGGAGGTGCTGATCCTGGGCGCGGATGTGGCCGATCAGGAGCAGATGCAGGCGATCATCGAGCGCATCGAAGCCCAGTACGGCGCGCTGCATGGCGTGATCCATGCGGCTGGCATCGTCGGAGAGCGGGCGATGCGCCTGATTGAGCAAACCGATCGGCGCGTCGGTGAGGAGCAATTCCAGCCCAAAGTGTATGGGCTGCTCACGCTCGAACGTGTCCTGCGCGGAAGAGATCTCGATTTTTGCCTGGTCACGTCCTCGTTATCGTCGATCCTGGGCGGCCTGGGATTCGCCGCGTATGCTGCGGCAAACGCCTTTATGGATCTCTTTGTGCATCAGCAGCGTCAGATCAGCCCGGCCCGCTGGATCAGCGTCAACTGGGATGGATGGCAGTTTGGCGACGAATCGATCCACGCAGATCATCCTGACGCGCCCCTGGCTGAAGCTGGTATCAGGCCCCAGGAAGGCATGGAAACCTTGCAGCGCGTGCTGGCGAGCGGCGGCCTGCCCCAGATCGCGGTGTCGGTGCGTGACCTGCCGCGCCGTATCAAGCAGGCCAGTCGGCGGTCGGGTCGCGGCAGCAGCGGCGGGCAGCAGCCGAGCAGCTTCGAGTCGCGCTACGCCCGGCCAGCCTTAGCCACCGGCTATGCTGCGCCCCGCAGCGCCGTCGAGCGCACGATCGCCGAGCTGTGGCAGGCGCTCCTGGGCATCGATCAGGTCGGCATCCATGATAACTTCTTTGCGCTCGGCGGCGACTCGCTGATCGGGTTTCAGGTCGTCGCCAAAGCCGCGCAGGCCGGGCTGCACATAACCGCCCGGCAGGTGCTTGAGCACCAGACGATCGCCGAGCTGGCTCGCGTGGCCTGCCCCTCCGCAACCACTGTTGAGCAAGATCTGGTGATCGGCCCGATGCCCTTTATCCAGCGGTGGTTCTTCGAGCAGAACTTTGCTCATCCGCAGCATTGGAACGTCGCCGTGCTGCTGATACCGCCACGACGCCTCGATCCGGCGCTGGTCCAGCGCGTGCTCCGCCAGCTTCTGCTGCACCACGATGCGCTTCGCCTGCGCTTCAAGGTCGCCGCGCCCTACTGGCAGCCGTACATCGCGGCCCCGGATGAGGCCGTGCCGCTCACGGTGATCGACCTCTCGACACGAGCGGAGGTGGAGCACCATGCCGTGATTGAGGAGACGGCTGCCCATCTGCACACGACGCTGGACCTGTGCGACGGGCCGATGATCCGGGTGGCCCTCTTTGAGCTAGGACCAGACCGACCGCAGCGCCTCCAGGTCATCATGCACCATTTGGTCGGCGACGGCATCTCAATGCAGATCGTGCTGGAGGATTTCTACACCGCCTACCATCAGCTCCTAAGGGACGAGGCGATCGCGCTGCCAGCCAAGACCACATCGTTCAAACACTGGTCCGAGCGCCTGGTTGCGTATGCCCAGTCGCCAGCGCTGCGACGCGAGCTGGAGGAGTACTGGCTCGCGCTGCCGTGGGAGCGAGCGACGCCGCTGCCGGTCGATTATCCCGAAGGTCGGTCGGCGAATACGGAAGCCTCAACTCAGTCAGTGGTTGTGTCGCTGACGGCTGAAGAAACGCATATCCTGCTCAAGGAGCTGTTGCCCGGCTGCGATGCTCGGATCAGAGATGTCCTAGTCGCCGCCATGGTGGGAGCTATTACCCGCTGGTCGGGCGTTCCTGGCGTCGTGGTCGATCTGCTGGGCCACGGTCGATCGACAATCTTCGACGACATCGATCTCTCGCGCACCGTCGGCTGGATCGCGAACGGCACGCGGGCGCTCTTGAGCGTCAGCCCTGCGGATACGCCTGAGCAGATGGTGCGCGCGATCAAAGAACAGCTTGGCCGCATTCCTAACCGTGGCTTCGGCTACGACGTGCTGCGCTATGTCAGCGACGACCCGGAGATTCTCGACGCGATGCGCACGCTGCCGCCTACCGAGGCGCTCTTTAACTACCTGGGAAATATCGACCAGGCCAGAGTTGAGGATCAGCCATACCGACCGGCCCCGGAGTCAAGCGGCCCGGCCCATGATCCGCACAATCATCGGCACCTGCTCTTTGAGGTGGTTGGACACATCTTTGAGCAGCAGCTCCATGTGAGCTGGACCTATAGCGTCAATCTTCACCGACGCTCGACGGTCGAGCGGCTGGCGCGCTATTTTGTCGACATCATTCGCTCGCTTTTGAGCGATGGGTCGCGCGATCGGCTCCTTGCCGCCGATGGCGACTCGATCGCGATGCCAGAAGCGATTCCCGCCACACGGCGCGGCAGGCTTGAGCCTGCGGACGATGCGCCACGCCCGTCGGATGCCGCCGCCTCATTCACGTGCGGCAAGCCGATCGATCCCGCGCTTATGCAGCGAGCAGCCCAGGGGATCGTGACCGGGCCAGTGCCGCTTATGCCGCGCCAGCACTGGTTCTTTGAAGACTGGTGGCGGGTTCAGGTTCCTCAGCATTACTTCATACCGACGCTGCTGGAGCTGGAGTCTGCCGTCGATGCCGCACTGCTGGAGCAGGCGCTCTCACACCTGCTCCTCCACCACGACGCGCTGCGCATGCGCTTCGAGCGAACAGCGTCGGGCTGGCGGCAGTACATCGCGGGTGTCGACGAGGCCGTGCCATTTTCGACGATCGACCTTTCGACGATCCGCCAGGAAGAGCAAGAAGCCGCTTTTCAGGCTGCGATCTCTGAGATCGAGGTGTCGCTGGATCTGTCGAACGGGCCGCTGATCCGCCTGATCCTGTTTGACCTGGGACCGGTCACGCCGCAGCGCCTGCTGCTCATGATTCACCATCTCGTCACGGATGCTCACTCGCAGCGAATCGTGCTCGAAGATTTACAGACGGCCTACCTGCACCTGAGCCAGGGCATGCCGGTTCGCCTGCCCGCCAAGACAACGTCCTTGCAACAGTGGGCGGAGCGGCTGACCGAGTATGCGCACTCCGAGGCGCTCAGACACGAGGCTGCCTACTGGCTGGGGCTGCCCTGGAGCGAGGTTAGCCGATTGCTCCCTGAGCTGCCGCCGGTAGAGACGGAGCGCTGGATTGAGAGGCGCGTGTCGCTCGGTGGTGCGGAAACCGATCGCTTGCTTGCTGGAGCGCGGAGCGGCGATTTGCAGGTCGAGGATCTGCTGTTGGCTGCCCTGACGCTGGCGTTTATGCAGTGGACCGATGTGCGTGTGCTGCTGGTTGATGTCACACACTATGGACGAGAGGCCATCTTCGACGATCTCGATATATCGCGCACGGTCGGTTGGTTCACGACGCATACGCCCAGGCTCTTCGATCTGCGAGATGCTCGTGATCTGGGACACGCCGTGCGGCTGGTCAAAGAGCAGGGACGGCTCAATCCTCACAGGGGCTTTGATCATAATGTCTTGCATCACCTCAATACGGACCCGGACATTTCCACACGGCTCCGCGCGCTCCCGCAGCCTGAGATTATTTTCTTGTATCACGGTCGGATTATGTCGGGTGAGGGGTACCGCAGATTTTCTAAGCGGTCGTTGATTCGGAGCTTCTTGCCGTTCCCCGGAGCAGGGACCGGCAAGCAGAATATTGTGCCTCGCGTGCTGCATGTGAGCGCCCACATCGGCGAAGGACAGCTCCAGTGTGGCTTATTGTATATGGAGCGTGTTGCGATCATCGAGCAGGTTGCCCAGAGCTTTCTCCAGGTGCTCGCTGACATCGTACGCCATCTGTCGCCGCTGGAGCAGCGTAGCACCGACGACCACGGGTTTCGATCAGGGGACGATGCGCTGCTCGATCTTCAGCATGCGGCTCCAGCGCAGCAGGCTGTGCTAGCCGCAGCCACAGCGATCGATGCCGAGCAGCGCGTCCATGCCGTGGCGGAGGAGATCCCTGTGACGCGGCGGGGCTGGCTTGAGAATAATTTCGACTCGCCGCATCACTGGAATGTTGCCGCATGCTTCACAGTCAACGAGCTGATCGATCCCGCGCTCATGCGGCGCGCCGTGCAGCACGTGATGGCCCACCATGATGCGCTGCGGCTGCGCTTTCATAACACACCGCAGGGCTGGCGCGCCTTCATTGCTCCTCCCGGCGATTTGCCGTTTTCAGTCGTCGATCTCTCGGATGTCGCGGACGCAGCTCGTGGACAGGCGATTACGGCAGCCGCGACTGAGCTGCAAAGGAGCCTGGATCTTCAGCACGGCCCTGTTCTGCGTGTGGCCGCCTTTGTGTGCGGCTCTACCGCGCCAGGGCGCTTGCTGATCATCGTCCACCATCTGGCCGCCGATGGGATCTCGTTTCAAATCCTGCTTCACGATCTTGAGCGCGCCTACCAGCAGTTGCGGCGCGGCGAGACGATCGCGCTCCCGGCACAGACCGCCTCGTTCAAAGCATGGAGCGAGCGCGTGGTAGACTATGTCCGTTCGCCAGCGCTGACGCAGCAGGTGCCCTACTGGCTGGGACGGCCCTGGACGGAGGTCCGACGCCTGCCGGTTGATTTCCCGGAAGGGCAGAGCGCAAACATCGAGGGGGCGACGCGGACGCTGCGTACGTCGTTGAGCATCCAGGAGACGCA
This sequence comes from Herpetosiphonaceae bacterium, assembly GCA_036374795.1. NCBI lineage: Bacteria > Bacillati > Chloroflexota > Chloroflexia > Herpetosiphonales > Herpetosiphonaceae > Herpetosiphonaceae bacterium. Next base: position 5,702 of record DASUTC010000091.1, on the reverse strand, counting down.
AGCCCTGTTGCAGACGGTGGCAGCGAGCTACAATGTTCAGATCCGCGAGCTGGTGCTGACAGGCATCGGACTGGCCTTAGCAGACTGGACGGAGCATCCGGTGCACCTGATCTGCGTGCAGGGGCATGGTCGGCAGATCGGGCTGGACAGCATTGATCTGTCGCGCACCGTCGGCTGGCTGGCAACCGCGACCCGGCTCGTGCTTGATCTGCGTGGCGTTACAACTGCCGCCTCCGCGCTGGAGACGACTCAGCGCCAATGGCGCGCGATTCCCAATCATGGCTGGGGCTATGACTGGCTGCTCAATCTCAGCGACGATGCCATCAAGCGCCAGATGCGCGCGCTGCCGCCTGCCGAGATCGTCTTAAACTATTTAGGGCGGATCGACCAGAGCATGAGCATGTCGTCCTCCTTCGGCCTGGCACCCGAGTCGTACGGCCCGACGCGCAGCACGCAATGCCAGCGTCCCTGGCTCTTCGAGGTGATCGGGAGTATTCAGGGGAAGCAATTGCACCTCGACTGGTGCTATTGCCCGTCACTTCATCGCGCGTCAACGGTTGAGCGGCTGGCGAAGAGCTGTCTTGACGCCATGCGTCGGCTGATTGAGCAGGCGGATGCGACGGAGCATCAGATCGTTTAGCGCAGCTTCGCGGCAGCGTCAACGCGCCTGTGGCAGCGTGCCATGCTCCTGGCATCCGGGCTGCTACCAGGGCTACATGATGGGCAGCCTCGTCGTGCGCCGACGGTGCCCATCTCGGATGGACGTGTCACGACGAGGAGGATAGCAATGTCAGCACGAGAGATGCAGGATTCACAGCCTGCCCCAGGAGAAGCGATCGACGGTCGCGACGCCCGGCAGCAACCAGCGCCGCTCCCGCACGATGTCGGGAGCGACGAGACGCACCGCGACGAGTCCGGCGCCAGTGCGACGGGCAGCTATCGGGAGCAAGACTACGGCGGAGAGCCGACTCATCCGCCGATAGACCCGCAGGCGTCGTAGACGGTTCCCGGCGTGCGTCCAGCGGCAGGATGTGCGTCCGTCGGCGCTAGCACCGCGCCGCACGCCTGCCGCCGCGCATGGGGCGCTGCGATCTTCACAGGCTGGCAGAGCCTCGTCGCTCACGAGGCTGGACCGATCCAGCCTCGTCATCCAGCAGCCCTGGCGGGGTCCGGCGATACGCCAGGCGGAGCGTTCCCACCAGAATCGCCAGCGAGAGCAGGCTCCACAGCCCGGCCCACGCGATTGCGGGGATGCCCGTCATCTGGGCCATGATCTGAGCATCCGTGCGTGTCGCTCCACGCAGGGCCGAGATCTGCACAAGATCGACGACGCTGTCGAGCGCGCTGAGCATCATCTGAACCGCGAGCAACAGCAGGAGGCCATCGGCCCAGGTTTCGCGGAGCCTCCGTCCGGCCACAACCAGCAGCGCCGCGAGCGCCACCCCCGCCACCAGCCCAAACAGGTTCCGCACGAAGAGCAGCGACATCACCCCAAGCGTCAGCCCCAGCCAGACCAGCACACGCCGCGCGGAAACAGCCGACGCAGAGAGGAGCGTGAGGATGCCGCCAAAGATCGCGCTGCCGATATAGCCCGCGCTGACCACGATCCAGCCGATGCCGCCCGCAGATAGAGCCGTCCCCGATAGATCGGGATTGACGACGAAGCGCCGGAATGCGCCACCCGTGAGGATCGCCGCGATGCCATGGCTCAGCTCATGCACGAACGTGCCGTAGACCTGAAAGGGATAGAGCACCCAGCCCACCACCGGCATGCGCCAGGCAACGATCGTGGCGAGCGCCAGGCCGAGGACAAGCAGCACCTCGCGCTGCCGCCAGCCGACGAAATAGTGTGATTCACGCATATGTATCTATCGCTCCTGCTTTCTGCTGGAGATACGACGCCGCGCGGGTGCTGGTTGCAGCTATGACGCGGTCGTCTCGTTTGATCGGCTGCCCGCCCGAAGGGCATCCTTGGATAACGGCTGCATCGTCCGGGGCCAGGGATGCCTAAGGAGTTTCCAAACCTGCACTTGATCTCCCCAGCATGGAGCAGCGAAAACAACTCCTAGGCCATCCCGTGGCCTCGCACGCGGGCGCTTGCACGATACCTTAATCTCCAGGTATGATCGCGATCGTGATACAACAGCACAGTCGCCTGCATGTATCGCGCAGGCGATTGCGCAGTATCTTGCGTTATGGCAGCAGGTGAGCCAGGCCGTTGTGCGACACCGGTCAATCCACTGTGGAGTGTGTATGACCAACATTTGGTTCACGGCACGGAAGCCGTTTGATCCTTCTGGTGGTGAGGCGTGGACGAGCTATCTGGCATGGGCCAACCTCCCACACCTCCGCGAAGTGATCTCGTTGGACATCCTCCTGTGCCCTGATGTGCTGCCTGATCTCATCGCGGAAGATTGGGAGCACAACATTCACCAGGACTGGTACACGTACTTTTTCCACGATCTGAACTACCTACGCGCCCGCACGGGTGATCAAGCAGCCCACATCCTGGCGGTGATGCGTGAACCAGCGGAGGATCCGCGAGCGGCATTTACGGACGCGCAGTTTGCCTTTCTCGGCTATGATCTGGTTGAAGCAGCAACGGGAATCAGTGCGCTGACGAATTGCGGAGGCTTTGATCAGGCGTTCACGCCTGCTGATCTTTCTGACGTCGGTCTTCTGCGTGATTTTGATGCTGCGCGTGCGGTGCAAGCTCGCCTGCGACACGCCTATCCACACGAGCAACATGCAGATTGCGATCTATGGGCGATCTGGAAGCTCATTTGAAAGGGGCCGAACCAGCGAGCTACCCCCGCTGATGGGAAAAGCCGCGCCGCACAGCGGTACGCAGCAACCCGCGCTCTTTGGGGCTACAGATCCTCATGACAACCGTGCGGCTGCTCCAGACAGCCGTCGAACGCCGCGCTGCTGAGGAGTGCTCGCGAGGCGTGGCTGGCGGCACACAACATCCTCCTCCACAAGCGTCCGTACCGCAGGTAGCCTTTATCGCCCAACCGAGGACGGGCTGGCTCCCCGGCTGTGGTAGCTGAAGCACCGAGGTGCCTTGATTAAATAACGTTCAAAAAAACCCCTGAGCGCAAGCGCGCTGGAAGCTGCTCGTCGTGCTTCTGTCTCCTGCAATCTGATCAGACTAGCGTGGATGTATCGTGCGCCTGCTGCGGCGAGAGCAGGCGCGGATCGGCGCGGAGCCAAGGCCAGGCATTACGCTTGCTATGACCGCGCTAGCAGATCTGCCGCCCATCAGTGCCGATGGGGAGCGGATGCCGCGCGAGCCGGGCAATGTGCTCAGAAATGCGCTGCGGCTCACGTCCGCTGGCGGCACGATCACGCCGGTCGCAGCAGCGCACGCAAAGGTCGTGCCGCTTCACATCGAGGCTACCCGCTCCGGCAGCGCACGGCAGCATCGCCGTAGAGCGCATGCCTGTCCTCGGCACGACCGCAAAGGAGTTCAGGATGCTGCGGCCAAACCATCGGCGACGGTCTGCGCTCGTGTGCCAACAGGATTGACTGATCAAGGATCTTCAGATGGACTCACCGCCGACATGTTCCGCGCACAGCAACCGGCTGCCGTACATACCCGGCCTTGACGGCCTGCGGGCGCTCTCCGTCATTGTTGTGCTCCTCTACCACGCCGGACTCCCGGTTCAGGGCGGCTTTTTAGGCGTCGAGTCGTTTTTCGTGCTGAGTGGCTTTCTTATTACCGGCCTGCTGCTGGCAGAGTGGCGACAGCACCGCCGCATCGATCTGCGCGCCTTCTGGCTCCGCCGTGCCCGGAGACTGTTTCCGGCACTGCTCGTCATGCTGCTTGGCACCGTGCTGCTTGACGCATTGCTGCTGCGCGGTGAGCGCAGCGACCTGGGCGCCGACCTGCTGGCAGGATTGGGCTATGTCATGAACTGGCACCTGATCGCCAGGGGGCAATCCTACTTCGATCCGCTCCTGCGTCCCTCGCTCGTGCAGCACCTCTGGTCGCTGGCGGTAGAGGAGCAGTTCTACATCCTCTGGCCGCTGATCTTCGTCGCCGGGATGCGCATGCTGCGCGCCAGGGGCCTGCTCATGCTGATCGTGGCCGCCGCCCTCGGCAGCGCCGCGCTCATGGCTGCCGCCTATCAGCCTGGCGCTGATCCATCCCGGCTCTACTATGGAACTGATACGCGAGCAAGTGGCGTGCTGGTCGGCGCGGCCCTCGCACTCGTCTGGGCACCGCTCACCACGCCTGCGATACCACGTCGCCGGGGTCGATGGCTGCCGGACGCCGCCGGTCTGGCCGCCCTGGCTGGCTTGATCGTCTGTTTCGTCTTCCTGTCGGAGCGGCACCCGCTGCTGTACCGTGGCGGCTTCGCGCTGATCGACCTGCTGACGGCGCTCCTGATCGCCGCCGTGACTCATCCGCACGCACAGATCGTGCCGCGATGGCTAGGTTCACGACCGCTCCGCTGGATTGGGCTGCGGTCGTATGGCTTCTACCTCTGGCACTGGCCGGTCTTCATGGTCACGCGGCCCACGATCGATCTGCCGCTCGCTGGCCTGCCCCTGCTTGGTCTGCGCCTGGCGATCGTGGCGGTCCTCGTCGAGCTGTCGTATCGCTGGATCGAACTGCCGGTGCGTCATGGCCTGCCCCTATACGACGGGAGCCGGTGGTGGGGCTGGCGAGGTGCGTGGTCTGCGGCGTGGCTGTCACGATCGCGTCGCGGCCTGGATGATTTCCGTCGGCTGCGGCTGCTCGTCCCGATCCTCCTGCTGCTGACGGTCGGCGTAGCATCCTTCGGACGCACCAGCCCGAACAGCGCGGCACGCCCCGCTGTCCCGCCGACCACCGCGAGTCGACGGATCACCGCAGCGTCGACGACGGTGGCGCTGCCGACAGCTCCGGCCAAGCCCGATCCGCAGGCGACGGCAGCGCCACCTGCCCGGACCCCCACTCCGGCTCCCGTGGCCCCGCAGCCGCTTGACCCGGCGCTCATCGCACAGATGCAGGCGGTCCTTGACGACACCGTGACGAGCGGATCGAGTCCCGGCGCGGTGCTGGCGGTGAGCATCCCCGGATATACGCCGTGGAGCGGCGCGAGCGGCGTCGCCGACCGCCGGGATGGTCGGCCAATGGAGGCAGATACGCTGATCCGTATTTCGAGCATCACCAAGATGTTTACCGCAGTTGTGGTGCTGCAACTGGCCGAAGAGGGGCGGATCGATCTGGACACGCCGATCAGCGCCTGGCTTCCGGAGATCGTGCCGCTGGCCGATCGAACGACCGTGCGGCACCTGTTGAGCCATCGGTCCGGCATCTTCGACTACCTCGAAGACTCGGAGTTTTTCATCGAAGCGTATCAGAACCCTGAGCGGACCTACACCCCGCGTGAGCTGGTGGGGATGGTCGATCAGTACGGGGCGGCCTTCGAGCCGGGCAGCGCGGGCGCCTGGAAGTACTCAAGCACCAACTATATCATCCTCGGCCTGCTCGTCGAGCAGGTCACGGGCAGGCTGCTGGCGGAGGAGATGCGGCAGCGGATCATGACGCCACTTGATCTGCGGCATACGTTTTTCACCCCCGATGAGGCGGTTGACGGCGCTATCGCGGAGGGCTACATCGGCGCATCCGACCGCGCCGACGTGTCGATGACGTTTGTGTATGCGACGGGCAACCTCGTCTCCACCGCCGATGATCTCCGGCGTTTTGCTGC
>DASUTC010000090.1 GCA_036374795.1 Herpetosiphonaceae bacterium | reverse complement strand
CGACCGTCCCATAGCCTGGATGTTTCCTGGGCAGGGCGCGCAATATGTCAACATGGGCGCTGAACTGTACCGCCATGAGCCAACGTTCCGCAGAGCGTTCGATCGCTGCTGCGATCTGCTGCGGCCACACCTGCAAGGAGCGCCGACCCAAGACCTGCGCAGCGTGGTGTATCCTGCGGCGACGCAGCCAGAGACGGCGGCGCAGCAGCTTCAGCAGACGGCGCTCGCGCAGCCCGCGCTCTTTGCGGTCGAGTATGCGCTGGCGCGGCTCTGGCAGGAGTGGGGCGTCCAGCCACAGGCGATGATCGGGCACAGCGTCGGCGAGTATGTCGCGGCCTGTCTGGCGGGCGTGCTTTCGCTTGAGGACGCGCTGATGCTCGTGGCGGCACGCGGGCGGCTGATGCAGGCGTTGCCCGCAGGCGCGATGCTCAGCGTGCCGCTTGCCGAGCGCGCGCTCGCGCCGCTGCTTGGGCCGGGCCTGGAGATCGCTGGTGTGAATAGCCCGACGCAGTGTGTCGTGTCGGGCACCCACGCGGCGATCACCGCGCTCCAGGCGCAGCTCAGCGGCCAGGGCGTTAAGAGCCGACTCCTGCACACCTCGCATGCGTTTCACTCGGCGGTCATGGAGCCGATCCTTGACGATTTCGCCGCCATCGTCCGCACGGTAGACCTCAAGCCGCCGACGATCCCCTATATCTCAAGCGCGACCGGCACCTGGATCACGGCGGCGGAGGCGACCAGCCCGCGCTACTGGGCCGACCAGCTACGCAAGCCCGTGCGCTTCGCCGACGGCATCGCTACGCTGGCGCGAGAGCCTGCGCTGATCTTTGTCGAGGTCGGGCCGGGCGTCACGCTGAGTAGCCTGGTCCGCAAGCAGGTCGATCCGCACGGACAGCAGCTTGTGGTCGCAGCCATGCGCCATCCCGACGACCGGCAGGCGGATCTGCCGGTGCTGCTGGCCGCGCTGGGCCAGCTCTGGCTGGCGGGCGCAGCGGTCGACGGCGCGGGCCTGTACGCCCACCAGTCGCGGCGGCGCGTCCCGCTGCCGACGTATCCCTTCGAGCGTGAAACCTGCTGGATCGGCGGGGCGGCCCGGCAGCAGGCCGAAATGATCCAGCCTCGATCGGCACCTACCGAGGCGGCTGCCGCCATGACGGCGCATCCACGCCCGCAGCGGCTACGGCCCTACATCGCGCCGAGCAATCCGCTTGAGCAGCACATCGCCGCGATCTGGCAGGACCTGATCGGCATCGAGCAGGTGGGCAGCAACGATCATTTCTTCGAGCTCGGCGGCAACTCGCTCGTGGCGAGCCTGCTGGTTGCCCGGCTCCGCGAAACCTTTCCGGTTGAGGTCCCACTCCGTCATATCTTCGACTACGCGACCGTCGCCGAGCTTGCAGCGGCGATCGAGTCGCTGTTGATCGAGAAGCTGACCGCCATCCCTGACGACCAGATTCCGAGCCTCAGCCCTTCCGCCTGACGGTGAAGAGCGCTACGATCTCCGGAGTTGTACCATGATCGATCGAGATCACCTTGCCCAACAACGCGCAAAGCTATCATCGGCCAAGCAGGCGTTGCTCGAACAATGGACCCGTCGGCACGGGGCGCTGCCCACGACCACGATTCCACGACGCCCGCCGGACGAGCCGCCGCCGCTCTCGTTTGCGCAAGAGCGCCTGTGGTTTCTGGACCAGCTCGCGCCCGGCGCCACAGCCTATAACCTGCCGCTGATGCTGCGTCTGGCGGGTCAGCTCGATAGCGCGGCCTTGCAGCAGAGCGTTCATCTGCTGATGCAGCGCCACGAGACGCTGCGCGCAGCTTTTCCCACGGTCGATGGCCTGCCCGTCCAGGTCATCGCGCCGACGCAGCAGATCGCGGTGCCGGTGATCGACCTCAGCGCGCTGCCTGCCGCCGAGCAGCCCGACGCCCTGACGCGGCTCGTCGCCGCCGAGGTCGATCGTCCATTCGAGCTGGCGCGCGGCCCGCTGCTGCGGCTGACGCTCTTTCGCTTCGCGGAGCGGGAGCACCGGCTGCTGCTGGTGATGCACCATATCATCGGCGATGGCTGGTCGCTGCGGGTGTATATCAGCGATCTGCTGGATCTGTACCGCGCCTGTGTCAGCCGGAGCGACGCGCCCCTGGCGGAACTGCCGATCCAGTACGCCGACTTCGCGGCCTGGCAGCGCCAGCGACTCCAGGGCAGCTACCTGGAACAGCAGCTTAGCTACTGGAAGGAGCAGCTCGCCGGAGCGCCGACCATGCTGGAGTTGCCCACCGATCGGCCACGTCCGGCGGTTCAAACCTATGAGGCGGCATGGCACTATCTGCAACTTCCCCAGCCGTTGATGGATGGCCTCGCCGCGCTGAGCCAGCAGCAGGGCACCACCATGTACATGACCCTGCTGGCAGCGTTCGCAACCGTGCTGTATCGCTATACGGGCCAGCACGACATCCTGGTCGGCACGCCCGTCGCCAACCGCAACTGGATTGAAACCGAGGGCGTGATCGGCTGTTTCGTCAACACGCTGGTGCTGCGCACCGATCTGGCGGGCAATCCCACCTTCCGCGAGCTGCTGGGCCGCGTCCGCGAGACGGCGCTGAGCACCTTCGCGCACATGGACACGCCCTTTGAAAAGGTCGTCGAGGCCGTCCAGCCGGATCGGAACATGAGCCACACGCCGCTGTTCCAGGTGCTATTCAGCCTTCAGAACGTGCCGCCGCCGACCAAGGATGGCGCGGATCTGGCGGTGAGTCTGGCGCGGATCGAGCGATCCACAACGCAGTTCGACCTGACCGTTGACATTTCGGACGCGCAGTGCCGCTTCGGCTACAATCTGAGCCTGTTCGACGGCGCGACGATCGCCCGCATGGCCGCCCACTTTGAAACGATGCTGGCCGGAATTGTGGCGAATCCCGACGCGCGGCTTGCGGATCTGCCGCTGCTCAGCGCCGCCGAGCGCCAGCAGATCCTCGTGGCGCGCAACGCGACCCGACGTGCGTATCCGCAGGATCGCTGCGTGCATCAGCTCATCGAGGCGCAGGCCGCGCGCACGCCCGATGCGGTCGCGGTGATCGACGGCGATACCCGGCTGACCTACGCGCAGCTCAACCGGCGCGCGAATCAACTGGCCCATCACCTGCACGCGCTGGGCGTCAGCCGACGGTTCCACGACCCGCTGCTGGTCGGCGTGTGTCTCGATCGCTCGCCCGATCTGCTCGTCGCGCTGCTGGCGGTGCTCAAGGCGGGCGGCGCGTACGTGCCCCTCGATCCGATGTATCCCCAGGAGCGGCTCGCGTACATGCTCAGCGATGCGGGCGTGGCAGCGGTCCTCACGAAGCAGCGCCATGTCGCCGCGCTGTCGCCGGTCGCGCCGAGCGTCTGCCTCGACGCCGACTGGACAGCGATCGAGCGGCAGCCGGATGCCCCGCCGCGCTCGGCGGTCGTGCCCGCCGATCTGGCGTATGTAATCTACACCTCAGGCTCGACCGGACAGCCCAAGGGCGTGATGATCGCGCATCAGGCATTGACCAACCTGTTGTGCGCCATGCGTGAGCAGCCCGGCTTCTGCGAGACGAACACCCTGATCGCCGTCACGACGGTCGGCTTCGACATCGCCGGATTGGAGCTGTACCTGCCGCTGATCGCCGGTGGCTCGCTGATGCTGCTCAGCCGCGAGGCCGCCGCCGACGGCGCTCAGCTTGCTGCGGCCCTGTCGCGCTTCCCGGCTCCGGTGATGCAGGCGACGCCGGTCACGTGGCGGCTGCTGCTGGAGTCGGGCTGGACCGGCAACCGATCGCTGAAGGCGCTCTGCGGCGGCGAGGCATTGCCGCGCGATCTGGCGAATCTGCTCGCCGATCGAGTCGCCGCGCTCTGGAATATGTACGGCCCCACCGAGACGACGATATGGTCCACCGCCGGGCAGATCGAGCCTGGCGAGCGACCGGTCGCGCTGGGCCAGCCGATCGCGAACACGCAGCTCTACATCCTCGATCGATCTGGGCAGCCGGTGCCGACTGGCGTGTGGGGCGAGCTGCATATCGGCGGCGATGGCGTGGCGCGTGGCTACTATGGCCGTCCGGCGCTGACCGCCGAGCGCTTCGTGCCCGATCCGTTCAGTGGCGTCCACGGCGGGCGGCTGTACCGCACGGGCGATCTGGTGCGCTATCGCGGCGACGGCACGATCGAGTTTCAGGGCCGGCTCGACCAGCAGGTGAAGCTGCGCGGCTTTCGGATCGAGCTGGGCGAGATTGAGCATGCGCTGTGCGCGCATCCGGCGATTCGTGAGGCAGCCGTGATCGTGCGCGGCGACGAGTCCGGCGAGCAGCGGCTGGTCGCCTATGTGGTCGCGGCCAGCGCGCAGGCCATCGCCGACGACGAGCTGCGATCGTTCGTGCAGCAGACGCTCCCGGCGTATATGATCCCCGCCGCGTTTGTTGCGCTGCCGACGCTGCCGCGCACGCCCAACGGCAAGCTCGACCGGCGGGCGCTCGCCGCCGATACGACGCCGGTGCTGGGCCAGACCCGCGCCTACGTCGCGCCCACCACGCCCGACGAGGAGCTGCTCGCCGAGATCTGGTCTGGAGTCCTGCGGCGGAGTCCGATCGGCATCCACGATAACTTCTTTGCGCTGGGCGGACATTCCTTGCTCGCGACCCAGCTCATCGCCCGGATTCAGAGCGCGTTTCACGTCGAGCTTCATCTGAGCAGCGTGTTTGAAGCGCCGACGATCGCAGAGATGGCCTATATCATCGAGGATCGGCTGCTGGAAGCACTGGCGGCTCTTTCCGACGACGAAGTGCAGCAGTTGATGGCGGCGGCGGTCACGCCTGCTGCGTATCCCAGTGTATGAGGTGCCCGGTGGCGAACTCCGACCAACACGCAATTCGACGATCGCAGCTTTCGCCGGAGCGGCGGGCGCTGCTGGAGCAGTGGAAGCGCGGCGGCATGCCGAGCGCGTCCGTCCCGACCATTCCACGGCGCGCGGATGCCGGTCCGGCACGGGTGTCGTTCGCGCAGCAGCGGTTTTGGTTTCTCGACCAGCTTGAGCCGGGAAATACGGCCTATAACGTGCCGCTCCATCTGCGGCTCACCGGTCGGCTCGACCTGACGGCGCTCGAACAGGCGCTCACTGCCGTGATCGAGCGGCACGCGGCGCTGCGCACGACGTTTGATGTGATTGACGGCGAGCTGCGGCAAATCGTCTTGCCAGCGGCGCGGCAAACGCTGCCGATCATCGACGTGCAGCACCTGGCGGGCGAGGAGCGCATCGCCGAGGCGCAACGACTGGCGATCGAAGCGCTGCGACAACCGTTTGATGTTGCCCGCGACCTGCCGCTGCGCGCCAGCCTGATCCGTCTGGCCGCCGACGATCATGTACTGCTGCTGACGACCCATCATATGGTGTTCGACGGCTCCCACGCGATCTTTTACCGCGATCTGGCGGCCCTGTATAACGCCGCGACGACGGGCGCTGTGCCGCATCTGCCGCAGATCCCGATCGCCTACACCGACTTTGCCGAGTGGCAGCGCGACTGGTTGCAGGGCGACGTGCTGGATCAGCAGCTTGCCTACTGGAAAGCACGTCTGGCCGGAGAGCTGCCGGTCTTACAGCTTCCCACCGACCGGCCACGCCCGCCGGTGCAGAGCTTTCGCGGCGCGAAGCAGCGCATCATCTTTCCCGCAGCGCTCGGCCCCGCGCTCAAGGCGCTGAGCCAGCAGGAGGGCGTGACGCTGTTTATGACCGGGCTGGCCGGATTTTTGATCCTGCTGCATCGCTCCTCAGGCCAGGAGCGGCTGCTGGTTGGCACGCCGGTCGCGCATCGCCACCATGCCGAGATCGAGTATCTGGTCGGCAGCCTGGTCAACACGCTGGTGCTGAGCGTCGATATGCCGGGCAATCCCTCGTTTCGCGAGCTGCTGCGGCTGGTACGTGAGACGGTTGTGGGCGCGCACGCGCATCAAGATCTGCCCTTCGAGATGTTGGTCGATGCGCTTCAGCCGCCGCGCAATATGAGCCACAACCCGATCTACCAGGTAATGTTCGGGCTTCAGCACGCTCCCGTGGGCACGCTGGCGTTTACCGGACTCCATGCCAGCACCCTTGAGGTGGACAGCGGCACCTCGCGGCTGGATCTGCTGCTGCATTTGTGGGACAACGGCGATCGGCTGTCCGCGATGATGGAGTACAACACGGATCTGTTTGACGCCGCGACGATCGCCAGGATGTTGCAGCAGCTTGAGACGATCCTCATGGCGGTCGCGGCTGATCCCGATCTGCGCCTGTGCCAAACGCCGCTGCTGACTGACGACGAGCGGCACCGGATGCTCGCCGTGTGGAACGATACGCAGCGGGCGTACGAGCAGGAATGCTGTATCCATCACCTGTTCGAGCGGCAGGTGCTGCGCCAGCCCGACGCTCCGGCGGCGATCTTTGGCGACACGCAGCTCAGCTACCACGAGCTGAATCGGCAGGCGAATCAAATCGCCCACCAGTTGATCGCGCTTGGCGCTGGCCGGGGCGCGCTGGTCGCGATCGTGATGGAGCGCTCGCTGGAGATGATTCCGGCGCTCCTGGGCGTGCTCAAAGCGGGCGCAGCCTATGTGCCGCTTGAGGTTTCGTTTCCCAGAGCGCGCGTCCAATGGATTCTCTCGACGCTCGGCGTGCGCTGTATCCTGTCTCAGTCGGCCTACGTGCCCACCGTCGCGGCGATGCTGCACCCGGAGGGTACCGGGCTGCCCGCGCTTGAGCATGTCGTGCTGCTCGACACGACCGAGCGACCGCCGCTCGACGCGGCCACGACCGTCCGCGTCTGGTCGCGGGCGGATCTGCGCGACCGCCCGGCCGACAACCCGGCGGCAGCGGTGAGCGCCGACGACCTGGCCTATATGATCTTCACGTCCGGCTCCACGGGCACGCCAAAAGGCGTGATGGTCCGCCACCAGCCGGTGATCAACCTGATCGAGTGGGTCAACCGCACCTTCACGATCGCTCCCACGGATCGGGTGCTCTTTATCACCTCGGTCTGCTTCGATCTTTCGGTGTACGATGTGTTTGGGCTGCTCGCCGCAGGTGGCTCGATCCGCATCGCCTCCGATCAAGAGCTGCGCGATCCCGATCGGCTGGTGCAGATTCTCTGCGCCGAGCCGATCACCTTCTGGGACTCGGCTCCCGCCGCGCTTCAGCAGCTCACGCCCTTGTTTCCCAGGACGCCGATCGCGCCGGACGAGCATCACCTGCGGCTGGTGTTTCTCAGCGGCGACTGGATTCCGGTATCGCTGCCGGATCTGGTCCGCGCCACGTTTGTCGGTGCCACCGTGATCAGCCTGGGCGGCGCGACCGAGGCGACGGTGTGGTCGAACTACTACCCGATCGGCGTGGTCGAGCGCCAGTGGCTCAGTATTCCCTACGGCAGGCCGATTCAAAATGCCCGCTACTATATTCTTGACCGCCATCTCAATCCCTGTCCAATCGGGATTCCCGGCGAGCTGCACATCGGCGGCGAGTGCCTGGCGCTGGGCTATGCCAACGAGCCGATCCTCACCGCCACCAAGTTCATCCCCGACCCGTGGAGCGCCACGCCGGGCGGTCGGCTCTACCGCACGGGCGATCAGGCGCGCTTCTGGGCCGACGGCACGATCGAGTTCCTGGGCCGCATCGACCAGCAGGTCAAGATTCGCGGCTTTCGGATCGAACTGGGCGAGATCGAAACGGTGCTGCGCGAGCATCCCGCCGTCCGCGAGGCGATCGTGGTCGCGCACGACGATCAGGCCGCTGGCGCTCCCTGGGCGAAGCGGCTTGTGGCGTATGTGCTGGCGGACGAGCCGCCATCGACGAGCCACGAGCCGCCCTGGATGGTCTGCGGCTCGCCGCTGGACCTGGATCTGCCGCAGGCAGCGGAGCAGCCGGACGATCGACGCGCGGCGCTCGATCCGCGAGCGCTGCGCAGCTTCGTCCACGAGCGTCTGCCGGAGTACATGATGCCCTCGGCGTTTGTCGTGCTGGACAGCCTGCCGGTGACGGCTAACGGCAAAGTCGACCGCAAGGCCCTGCCGGTGCCGGAGCACACGCGGGACGAGCTTGATCAGCCGCATGTCGCGCCCCGCACGCCGGTCGAGCGCGCGCTGGCCGATGCCTGGAGCCGCATTCTGCGCGTCGAGCAGATCGGCGTCTATGATAACTTCTTCTTGCTGGGCGGGCACTCCCTCAGCGCCACCCAGGTCACGTCGTTTGTGCGCGAAACCTATCATGTCGATATTGCACTGCGCACGCTGTTTGAAGAGCCGACAATCGCGCATCTGGCCTGCCTGATCGATCAGGCGGAAACTGCACCGCTCGCCGCTCCCGACGAGCACATTCAACCGATCCCCATAGCCGAGAAAAGCCTGGAGGACCTGTTGGCCGAGATCGAAGACCTTTCCGACGACGAAGCGCTGGATCTTCTTGGGCAGCCGGGGCTGTAGCTGAGCGTCGAACTATATACGGAGGCATCCCAGATGGAGAATCTATCGAAGCGGTTGGCTGCCCTGTCGCCCCAAAAGCGGGCGCTGCTGGTACGGGCGCTTGAGGCAAAGGGCGTCGAATTCGGCTCGTTTCCGCTGTCCTATGGTCAGCAGCGCCTCTGGTTTCTTGACCAGCTTGAGCCTGGAACGAGCGCCTACACGATCTATGCCTCGTTTCGGCTCGTCGGCCAGCTCAACACGTCCGTGCTGGAGCGCAGCCTGAATCAAATCGTGCAGCGCCACGCCGCGCTGCGCACCACCTTTCCGACGATCGATGGACAGCCGATCCAGGTGATCGTGCCGTCGCTCAAGCTGGACCTGCCCTGCACCGATCTGCGGCACCTGCCCCCGGACGAGCGCGAGGCCGAGGTCAAGCGGCTGGTGCTTGAGCTGACACAGGAGCCGTTCGACCTGGCAGACGGCCCGCTGATCCGCGCTAACCTGTTTCGGCTGGATGCTGCCGAGCATGGGATGCTGCTGACGATGCATCATATCGTCTCGGATCTGTGGTCGATGGGCGTCTTCTTGCGCGAGATGGCGACATTCTACACGGCCCTGGTCGACGACCAGCCGCCGCTGGGCCCGGTGGGCACCCCGCTGCCAATCCAGTACGCCGACTTTGCTGCCTGGCAGCGCCAATGGTTGCAGGGCGAGGTGCTCGATCAGCAGCTTGCCTACTGGAAGCAGCAGCTTGCGGATGCTCCGCCGATGCTGGACCTGCCCCTCGATCACCCGCGACCGGAGGTACAGTCGCTTCAGGGCGCGCGCCAGGCCGTGGTGTTCGGCAAGGCGCTCAGCGGCGAGATCGCCGAGCTGAGCCAGCGCGAAGGCGCGACGCTGTTCATGACGCTGCTGGCGGCCTTCAACATCCTGCTCTCCCGCTACACCCGGCAGGACGATATTGTCGTCGGGCTGCCGATCGCCAACCGCAACCGCGCCGAGATCGAAGGGCTGATTGGCTACTTCCTGAACACGCTGGCGCTGCGTACCAGGCTGGAAGGCAACCCGACCTTCCGCGAGCTGCTGCGCCAGGTGCGCGCCACGGCGCTGGACGCCTACGCCCACCAGGATCTTCCGTTCGAGATGCTGGTCGATGAGCTGAACCTTGAGCGCGACCTGACGCGCACACCGCTCTTTCAAGTGCTGTTTGTGTTCCAGAACGCGCCCATGACGCCGCTTGAGCTGCCGGGCCTGAGCGTTCGTCCGCTCGGCGTTGAAACGCCCTGGTCGCACTTCGACCTGAGCCTGTGGATGTCCGAGGGCCGCGACGGATTGAACGCATCGATCGCCTACAACACCGATCTGTTCGAGGCGTCGACGATCGCGCGCATGGCCGAGCATTTCCGCATCCTGGTCGAGGGCATCGTTCGCAATCCCGATCAGCGGATTCTCGATCTACCGCTGCTGACGCCGGACGAGCGCCAGCAGCTCGCCGCGTGGAACCAGACCGAGGTCGCCCATCCGCTGGACCGCTGCTTCCATGAGCTGTTTGAGGCGCAGGTCGAGCGCACGCCCGACGCGCCTGCCGTCGTCGACGAGCGCCAGCAGCTCACCTACCGGCAGTTGAATCAGCGGGCCAATCGTGTCGCGCGCCTGCTGGTCGATCGCGGTGTCGGGCCGGATGTGGTGGTCGGGCTGCTTGGCGAGCGCGGCGTCGATCTGCTGACGATGATCCTGGCGGTGTTCAAGGCGGGCGGTGCGTATCTGCCGCTCGATCCGCACCATCCAGTCCAGCGTCACGTCCAGATCATGGCGCAGAGCCGCAGCCCGCTGGTGCTGGTCGCGGCGGCGCATCGCGCGGAGCTTGCCGCTGCCCTGAGCGGCGCGCACGGCTACGCGCCAGCCGTCGCTGAGATCGAGCAACTCCTGGCGCAGGAGGCCGACGAGATCAACCTCGCGGCCCGGTCGCAGCCGCGCCACCTCGCGTACGTAATCTTCACCTCCGGCTCGACCGGCACGCCCAAAGGGGCGATGATCGAGCAGCGCGGGATGCTCAATCATCTGCACGCCAAGGTCGCGACGCTCCAGCTAACGCCTGCCGACTGTGTGGCGCAAACCGCATCGCAGTGCTTCGACATCTCGGTGTGGCAATTCCTGGCGGCGCTGCTGGTCGGCGGCCAGGTGCGGATCTTCCCCGATGAGGTCGCCTTCGATCCCCGGCGGCTGCTTGAGCGCGTGACCCAGGATCGCGTGACGATTTTGGAGACGGTGCCGTCGCTGATGCGGATCATGCTCGAAGGGATCGCGCAGGCGACCGATCGACCGGCTCTCTCTGCGCTGCGCTGGCTGATCCCGACTGGCGAGGCGCTCCCGCCGGAGCTGTGCGCAACCTGGCTGAACCTGTATCCGACGATTCCGCTGCTGAACGCCTACGGTCCCACGGAGTGCTCCGACGACGTGACGCACTACCGCATCGACCGACCGCTGCCTGCCGACACGCTGCACGTGCCGATCGGGCGTCCGATCGCGAACATGCGGCTCTATGTGCTGGATGCCCGCATGCAGCCAGCGCCGGTGGGCGTGCCCGGCGAGCTGTACGTCGGCGGCGTGGGCGTGGGGCGGGGCTATCTCAACGATGAGCGCCGAACCAGCGAGTCGTTCATCCCCGATCGGTTCTCGCGCGAGCCGGGCAGCACGCTGTATCGCACGGGCGATCTGGCCCGCTATCTGCCGGACGGCAACATCGTCTTTCTGGGTCGTCTCGATCAGCAGGTCAAGATCCGGGGCTACCGCATCGAGCTTGGTGAGATCGAGACGGTGCTGGGGCAGCATCCGGCGGTGCAGGAGGTCGTCGTTGTCGATCGCGAGGATCGGCCAGGCGACACGGCGCTGGTCGCGTATATCGTCCCCGATCCCGACTACCAGAGCGAGGGCGACGGCAGCGCCAGCGTCGCCAGCGAGCGGCAGGCGCAGCAGGTATCGAGCTGGCAGACGATCTACGACGATGCGTACAGCCAGGACGCGCCCTACGCCGACCCGACCTTTAACACTAGTAGCTGGAACAGCAGCTACACAGGCCAGCCGGTTCCCGAAGCCGAGATGCGCGAGTATGTCCAGCACACGGTCGGGCATATCCTGGCGCGACAGCCGCAGCGCGTGCTGGAGATCGGCTGCGGCATGGGCCTGCTCCTGTTCCGCCTGGCTCCCCACTGCCGCGCGTACTGGGGCACCGACATCTCAACGGTCGCGCTGTGCTATATCGAGCAGCAGGTGGCCGCGCGCGCCGCTGCGTTCCCGCCGCTTGAACTGCGCCAGCAGGAGGCCGCCGATTTCAGCGGCATCGAAGACGGCCAGTTCGATATGGTCGTCCTCAACTCGATCGTGCAGCTCTTCCCGAATATGGACTATCTGGTGCGGGTGATCGAAGGAGCCGCCAGGGCGGTCGCGCCCGGCGGCGCGATCTTCATCGGCGATGTGCGGAGCTTGCCGCTGCTGGAAGCGTTCCACACCTCGGTTCAGGTCGATCGGGCAGACGCGGCGCTGACAAAGGCCGATCTGCGCCAGCTTGTGCAGCGCGGCCTATCCCGCGATAAAGACATGGTGATCGAGCCGGCCTTTTTCCTGGCGCTCAAGCAGCGCCTGCCGCAGATCGGCGCGGTGCAGATCCAGCTCAAGCGCGGTCGCTTCCACAACGAGTTTACACGCTATCGCTACGATGTGATGCTGTATGTCGGCGCGGTTGAGCAGCCGCCCGCAGACTACATCTGGCTGGACTGGAGCATGCCCGGCCTGACGATGCAGAGCATCCGCGAGCGGCTGGTCGCGACCACGCCGGAGACGCTGGCGATTCGCAACGTCCCGAATAGCCGGATCGCGCGCGATCTCACGGCTCGGTCGTGGCTCAACAGCGATGACGGCCCCGAAACGATCGGCGAGCTGCGCGACACATTGGCCGCTCCGCAGGGCGTCGATCCCGAAGATCTGTGGTCGCTGTGCGACGAGCTGCCGTACACGGCTGCGATCACCTGGGGCGGCGCGGACGGCACCTACGATGTGGTCTTCCGGCGGCAGGCCACGGGCCACGCCGAGGCCGCCTGGGTCACGCCGATCCTGCCGGATCAGACCGTGCCGGTCAAGCCCTGGCGGAGCTATGCCAATAATCCCATGCAGGCGCTGTTCATGCAGGATGTCGTGCCGCATCTCCGCAGCCTGCTTAAGGAGCGGCTGCCGGAGTACATGGTGCCGAGCGCGTTCGTGCCGCTGGAGCGCCTGCCGCTCACGCGAAACGGCAAGCTCGACCGCCGGGCGCTGCCAGCGCCTCATCAGCGCCGCGATGAGATCGAGGGCACGTTTGTGCCGCCGCGCGACACGCTGGAAGAGCAACTGGTGAGGATCTGGGAGAGCATCCTCGACGTCAGGCCGATCGGCGTCCACGATAACTTCTTCGACATCGGCGGCCACTCGATCTTAGCGGTGCGGCTGGTTGCCCAGATCCAGCAGCAGTTCGGTCAGAGCCTCCCGCTCACGACGCTGTTCCAGGGCGCGACGATCGAGCATCTTGCCCAGGTGCTGCGCGAGGCCGCCACGCCCGCGCCGTGGACGCCGCTGGTCGGCATTCAGACCAGGGGGACCCGCCGACCGTTCTACTGTGTCCACGCGGGCGGCGGCAGCGTGCTGGCCTACTACAAGCTCGCGAAGTTTTTAGGCGAAGACCAGCCGTTCTACGGCCTGCAATCGGTCGGGATCGACGGCGATCAGGAGCCGCTCACGACGATCGAGGAGATGGCGACGCGCTACATCGCGGCGATTCGGGAGTTCCAGCCGGAGGGGCCGTATCTGCTGGGCGGCTGGTGTACCGGCGGGCGCATCGCCTACGAGATGGCACGTCAGCTTGAGGCGCAGGGACAGCAGATCGCGCTGCTGGCACTCTTAGACTCGGGGCCGCTCGACATCGCGCCGGAGGGCCTGGAGCAGGAGCAGGATTTCGATCTGCTGATGACGATGTCGCGGTCGCTGCAAGCGCGCGCGGCCACGCTGACGAACATGGGACCGGAAGAAAAGCTCAACCGCCTGATCGAAGAGGCGCAGCAGCAGGGCTCGAAGATCGGCATGGACCAGATCCGCGCGCTGCTGAAGGTCACGCGTGCCAACATCATCGCGGATCGCAGCTTTATCGCGCAGCCCTACGGCGGGCGGATCGTGCTGCTGCGCGCCGAAGACCATCCCGAAGAAGAAACGCTCGATCTGGACTGGGGCGTTCTAGCTGCGGGTGGTGTCGAGCTGATCATGGTGCCGGGCGATCATCTCAGCATCATCGAGGATCAGGAGCATGCCCGCGTGCTTGCCGAGCAGCTTGGGAATTGTCTGAGCAAGCTCAACGAGGAGCTAGCCACGCTCGCGTAACGGCCCGCGCAGGACGCGCTCCGGCGAGCCCACAATGAGGTGTTGATATGGTCCATGAATCGGTGGTCGCGTGCATTGGAAGAACGCCACTCGTGTACCTCCGTCGGCTGTTTCCGCAGCCCGGCCCCGACGTGATTGCCAAGCTGGAGTTCTTGAATCCCGGCGGCAGCGTCAAAGACCGGCCCGCGCGGTTTATCGTCGAGGAGGGTCTGCGCTGTGGAACGATTCACGCCGAGACGCATCTGATCGAGAGCTCTTCAGGCAATCTGGGGATCGCGCTGGCGATGGTGGCGCAGCGGTATCGGCTGGCGTTCACCTGTGTCGTCGATCCGGCAATATCACCGACCAATCTGCGGATTTTGCAACTGTTGGGCGCGCAGATCGAGATGGTCGAACAGCCCGACGACCAGGGCGGCTACCTCAAGACGCGCATTCAGCGCGTTCAGGAGCTGCTCCGGGTCCTGCCGGAGAGCATCTGGATCAACCAGTATGCCAACCAGCTCAACTGGCAGGCGCACTACTACGGAACCGGCGACGAGATCCTGAGCGATCTCGACGGGCCGATCGACTGTCTGGTGACAGCCGTCAGCACCACGGGCACGCTGCTCGGCCTTGCCCGTCGGCTGCGACAGGCGTTTCCCAGGCTGCATGTGATCGCCGTGGACGCCACCGGCTCGGTGATCTTCGGCGGGCCTGCGGGACCGCGCAAGATCCCAGGCATCGGAGCGAGCCGCCTGCCGGAATTGCTGAGCCTTGAAGAGATTGACGACGTCGTGTATATCAGCGACCGCGAGGCCGTCACGGGCTGCCGCGCGCTGGTCACGCACGAAGGGATTTTCGCGGGCGGCTCGTCGGGCTCGGTGATCGCCGCCCTGACCAAGCTGCGCCCATCCTTTCCGAAGTCGTACCGCGTCCTGACGATCTTGCCCGACCGGGGCGAGCGCTACCTTGATATGGTGTACGACGATGCCTGGACCGCTCAACTGCCGCAGGTCGAGGACGTGCCGATGCGTGCGCTGCACGCGAGCGCCCGCCCATCCGCCGCCGCGTCGGAGGCAGTTGAGCCACACCGCACTGGTCGTCGCGAGCGAGCACCGCTCCACCCGACGACCAGCTCTTTCCAGCATGCGCGCGCATGCTGGCTGTATCATGAGGAGGAAACCCCATGACCCAAAGCGCTGCTCCGCAGCCGAGCGCTGCTCCCGAAGGCATGCGCGCCTTTTTCATCGTCTGGTTCGGCCAACTTGTCTCATTGATTGGATCGGGCCTGACCACCTTTGCCCTCGGCGTGTGGGCCTATCAGCGCACCGGCTCCGTCACGCTGTTTGCGATGATCACCCTGGCAGGCACGCTGCCCAGCATTCTCGTCTCGCCCTTCGCGGGCGTGTATGTCGATCGCTGGAACCGGCGCAGGGTGCTGATCGCCAGCGATTTCGGCTCGGCGATCCTCACGCTGCTCGTCGCGCTCCTGCTGTGGAGCGATACGCTCGCGATCTGGCATATCTGGGGCATTGTCGCCATCCGCTCGGTGATCAGGGCCTTCCAGCTCCCGGCCTATACCGCCTCGGTAACAATGCTGATCCCCAAAGCGCAGCTCACGCGGGCCAACGGCATGATGCAGTTTGGCACCGCCGCCGCCCAGATCGTCGCGCCGCTGCTGGCAGGCGTGCTGATGGAGATCATTTTCCTGCAAGGCATTATCCTGATCGATGTTGTGACCTTCGTGGTGGCGGTCGTCACGCTGCTCGTGGTCAGCATTCCCCAGCCGGCCTCGAAAGGAGGCCAGAAGCGCTCGGTGCTGCGTGAGGCCAGCGATGGCTGGCAGTATATTACCCAGCGGGCGGGCCTGCTTGGCATGCTGATCTTCTTCGCGCTGGTGAACTTCGCGTACGGCCTGGCGCAAGTGCTGTTCACGCCGCTGGTGCTGAAGTTTTCGACCGTCGCGGCGCTTGGCACGATCGCCTCGGCTGGCGGCGTGGGATTGCTTGCGGGCACGCTCCTGCTGAGCACCTGGGGCGGTCCCAAGCCGCGCATTCACGGCGTGCTCGGCTTCGGCGTGCTCTTTGGCTTCAGCTTCTTCCTGGCCGGTGTCCAGGCCTCGACCTGGCTGATCGGCGTGGCGTCGTTTGTGTGTATGTTCTGCGTGCCGTTCATCAACGGCTGTACCCAGACGATCTGGCAGGTCAAGGTTCCGCCTGAGATTCAAGGCCGTGTCTTTGCCACCCGCCTGATGATCGCCTGGTCGACCGCTCCCCTGGCCTATGCGCTCGCGGGTCCGCTCTCGGACGGCGCGTTCGAGCCGCTCCTCGCTGACGGCGGCGCGCTCGCGGGATCGGTCGGGGCGCTGATCGGAACCGGGCCGGGCCGTGGCGTTGGCCTGCTCTTTGTCCTGATCGGTCTGACCGTGATGGCTACGGCGGTCGGCGGCTATCTCTACCGACCGCTGCGGACGGTAGAAGCCCAGCTACCGGACGCGATCACCGATAAGCCAGCGGCAGCCGCCCCGGCTCCTGCGGAGCCGTCCAAGCCGGAGCGCGAGCCGGACGTACCCGCAGGCGAGCCAGCGGCCAGCGCGGGCTAAGCGTTGTCTGCGACGAGAACGATCGAGGATCGGGAAGGAGCCTCCCACAGAGGCTCCTCCCGCGTCTGCCTACCTGCCTCACCAAGGATCGTCACACTATGGATCACACCCTTCAGCGCTCCACCGCGCACGCAGCCATCCACGCGACGACATCTGCCATGATCGCGGACGAAGAACCCAGGTTGCCGGACCATCTGGCGCGGCTGCCCGATCCGCAGTGGGCGATCTGGCGCTGGGTGGGATTAAGAAGCGCGGGCTTTCCCATCGATCATCTGCTGGCGCTGGGAGCGCCGCAGTGGGCCGCAGCGGTTGATCGCTATCTTGAGCTGGAAGCTGCCGCGCAGCAGGCGCAGGAGCGCGCGCTGGAGGCGCTGCGCGAGATTCTGGATGCTCCGCCGCCGGAGCAGCGCGATCCGGTCGTGCGCGCCATCCAATCGCTGAAGAAGGGCCAGCCCCCAAAGCTGGCCGTGCCGCCCGCCGCCGCGTCTGCGGTCGCAGCCTTCTGTGAGCTTCAGGCCGAGGCCCAGGCCGCGCTGGCTGAGGTCGAGCGCGCCGTGCGGCTGGCAACGGCGCACGCCGCGCGTGCGATCCGATCGATCGCCCACGACCCCGCCTTCCGCGAGGCGCTGATCTGGCAAAACCGTCATGCCCTACAAACGGGCGTTGATGCGCTCCTGCGACAATCGCCAGACACGCCCGTGCGATCGTCGAAATATCGGCAGCACGAGGCGCTGGTCGTCAGCTACATCCAGCGCTACTGCGCCAAAAACGACACCATCGGATTTTTCGGGCCGGTCGGATGGGCGTATGCGCGGGACGAGGGACCGGCGGCCACCATGCGGCCCGGCGCGCAGCTCCTGGCTGCCAGAACGGTCTACTTCGACGGCTGGGGCATCGACGCGCTGGCCGAGATCCTCGCCAACGATGAGTCGCTGCATCCCTGGCTCGCGCCCCGGCGTCTGCCGCATGTCTTTGTTGACGGCACCACCCTGCATTTGCCGCTGGTGCCGCCCGCGCGTATTCCGGCGCTCCAGGCGGCGGTTCTGGCGGCGTGTGATGGCGTGCGCACCGCCAAAGAGCTGGCGACGGATCTGGTCAATGACCCGACGACCGGCGTGACGAATAGCGCCGATGTTTATAAGATCTTGAAGAAGCTATGCGCGCTGAACCGGATTGTCTGGACGCTTGAAGTTCCCGCCGAAGGCTTATACCCTGAGCAGAGCCTACGCCAGCAGCTTCAGCGGATCGAGGACGATCAGCTTCGGCTGCGATCGCTCCAGGCGCTCGCCGAGCTTGAGACGGCCCGGACCGCCGTTGCCGATGCGCGCGGTGATGTTGCGCGGCTGGAGCAGGCGATGGAGCGCCTGGAGTCGACCTTCACCCGGCTGACCGGCGTTCCAGCCACCCGTCGCGCCGGAACAACCTACGCGGGCCGCACGCTGGTCTATGAAGACTGTCGCCGCGATATTGAGGTCACGTTCGGCCCGGCCTTGATCGCCTCGCTCGGAGAGGCGCTGGCGCCGATCTTCACCAGCGCGCGCTGGTTCACCTATCGGGCAGCCAGCCTGTATCGCCAGGCGTTCACCGCGCTGTACTGGGATCTGACACAGAAAGTCGGCTCGCAAACCGTCGACTTTGCAAGCTTCTGGCTCTGGGCGCATCCGGTGATCTTCGGCGAGGTGACACAGCCGATCGAAGCGCTTGAGCGCGAATTTCAGAGCCGCTGGGCGGATATTCTGGCGATCCCTGAGGGCCAGCGCCATGTCGTGTACGCAAGTCGGGAGATTCAGCGCAACGCTGCCGCAGCGTTCGAGGCGCCGAGTCGCGGCTGGGCAGCGGCGCGCTACCATAGCCCGGATGTGATGATCGCCGCGCCGAGCATCGAGGCGATCAGGAGCGGACAGTATCAGGCCGTCCTTGGCGAGTTGCATCCCGCTGCCAATACCCTCAAAACGGCGCTGTTTGTCGGCCAGCACCCCGCGCCGGAGGAGCTGTTTCAGGCGGTCGCCGCCGATTTTCCCGATCCGAACGTTGTGCTGGTCGCATCGCGCGAGTCCGGCGGGCCGACCCTCAGGCTCAGCGGCGCGTTGATGTCGCCCCACGATCTCCGGCTGGTCTTTGCCCATGACTCGTGCGGCCTCGATCCGGAGCACGCGCTGCCGATCAGCGCGCTGGTGATCGAAGCGGTCGACCAGACGTTGATGGTTCGGACCCGCGACGGACGCCTGTGCTTCGAGATCATCGAGCTGCTCGGCGAGCTGCTGATGATCCGGCTGCTGCACCATTTCTCGATGATTCGCCGCGCCACGTACACGCCGCGCATCAGCTTCGACTCGCTGGTCATTTGTCGGGAGTCCTGGCGCTTTCGGCCCGAAGATCTGCTGTTTGGCCTCGACGAAACCGAGCGCCTGCTCGCGGTGCGCCGCTGGGTCCGCGCGTTTGACCTGCCCCGGTTTGTGTTCATCACGACGCCGACCGAGAAAAAACCATTTTATGTCGACTTCGAGAGTCCCGCCTCGATCGATCTCTTTGCCAAGGCGGTGCGCCGCGCGGCGGAAGCGCATCCGGCGGAAGCATGTATCAAAGTCACGGAGATGCTGCCCGATCCGAGCCAGACCTGGTTGGCGGATCACGAGGGTCGGCGCTACACCTGCGAGCTGCGGATCGTCGCGGTCGATATGGCATGAGCCAGCAGCGCCAGCGCGCACGACGAACCCTCCGACGCCTTGATGAGCGCGGACACGACCGGGGAAGCAGCGGCACCTGCGCCCGATCGATCCGGGCGGCCCTGGCGATCGTCGCGTCAGCGCTCACGCTTGCTCTCCCCGCGAAGGTCTGATCCATGGTCGCCCTCAGCATCCGATGGACTCGGCCCAGGATCGAGCCGTGGTAGAATAGCGTCCCGTGGATTTGCTGCGGTCGTGTGAGAGGACGCCCCGATGAATGCCTATCAACCAGCGGAAACGCGCTATGATACGATGCGCTACCGTCGCTGTGGGAGAAGCGGGCTCATGCTTCCGGCCATTTCGCTTGGCCTTTGGCATAATTTTGGCGGGGTAGACACGTTTGAAAATGCGCGCACGATGCTGCGGCGGGCGTTCGATCTTGGGATTACCCACTTCGATCTCGCCAATAACTATGGCCCCCCGCCGGGCTCTGCTGAGGAAGCGTTCGGGCAGATCCTCCGCCGCGATCTCGCCGCCTATCGCGATGAGCTGATCATTTCAACCAAAGCGGGCTATGCCATGTGGCCCGGTCCCTATGGCGATTGGGGATCGCGCAAATATCTTGTCGCCAGCCTCGACCAGAGCTTGCGCCGCATGGGCGTAGACTACGTGGACATTTTTTATCATCACCGGCCCGATCCGGAGACGCCCCTGGAAGAAACGATGGGCGCGCTCGACGTTATTGTGCGGAGCGGAAAAGCGCTGTATGTCGGCATCTCATCGTACGATCCCGAACAGACTCGTGCAGCCGCGCAGATCCTACGGCGGCTAGGCACGCCCTGTGTGATCCATCAGCCCAGCTACAATATGTTTAATCGCTGGATCGAAGCAGGGCTGCTCGACGCGGTGGAAGAGACTGGCATGGGCTGTATCGTGTTCTCGCCGCTCGCGCAGGGCCTCCTCACCGATAAGTACCTCAAGGATATTCCGCCCGACTCACGGGCAGCGAAGCCGCACGGATTTCTGCAAGCCGACGACATTACTGAGGAGAAGCGCTCGCAGCTTCGCCGTCTTCAGGAGCTTGCAGCGGCGCGCGGTCAGTCATTAGCGCAGCTCGCGCTCGCCTGGGTGCTGCGGCACCCGCAGGTAACATCCGCGCTGATTGGCGCAAGTCGGCCCGCGCAGATCGAGGATGCCGTCCGAACGCTCGATCGGTTAAGCCTGGCGGAAGATGAATTGCAGGCGATCGAGCGCATCCTGGCGGCGAGCTAATCGAGCGCATCGATCGCCGCGATCGTGCGCGTCACGGCGATTGCCCGGCGCGATTTCTGATACAATGGGCCGCACAGGCGCTCCAGGGAAAGATCACGGCGTTGGATCATCGAGCACAGCGTGAACAAAATCGACGATCGTGGAACGCGGTTGTGCCAGCGCATGAAAGCCACCGCGCCGATCAGGCTGCGTTTTTTCGCGGCGGCGGCTCAACGCTCTTTGCCGAGGAGCGGGCGCTGCTCGGCGATGTCGCGGGCTGTACGATCGCGCACCTGATGTGTAACGCGGGCCAGGATACGCTGAGTCTGGCGCAGCTCGGCGGGATCGTGACCGGCGTGGATCTCAGCGACGACGCGATCACCAGCGCGCTGTCGCTGGCCGCTGCGACGCAGCTTCCGGCAACCTTTGTGCGCGCCGACGTGTACGACTGGCTGCGTGAGACTTCGGCTGGCGCGCAGCGCTTCGACATCGTGTACGGCGCGTACGGCGTGATCTGCTGGCTCGACGATCTCAACCTGTGGGCGCGGGGCGTCGCGGCGATCCTCAAGCCCGGAGGCCGCCTCGCGCTGGTCGAGTTTCATCCAGTCTCGAATATCTTCGATCGTTCCTGGCGGCTGGCGGCAGATTATCCGGCGGGCGGGCGTCTGCTGCCGCTGGCTGGCATCGGCGATTATGTGGGCGCATCAGAGGGCGGCCTCACGCCTGGCGGCTATGCCGAGGGCATCCAAGACTTTGTGAATCCTGAGCCGTGCTACCTTCATCAGTGGGGGCTGGGCGAGGTCGTGACGGCGCTGGCCGAGGCCGGGCTGGTGATCACCGCGCTGCACGAGTATCCCTACATCAACGGTGAGCGTCCGTTCGCGGACATGCGCGCCGACGCGGATCGGCGGATGTATCCGCCCGACGGCGTGCCAGCGCTGCCGCTGATGTACGGGCTGTCGGCGCGCAAGCGCGACGAGGCGCAGGCCGACCGACCGGATCGGCAGTGCTCGTGAGCGTTCGTCCGCCAAGCACCAGCGATCGACGGCGACCGCTCGTGACGCTGAGCTACGCGCAGACGCTCGATGGGCGGCTGGCGACACGCGGCGGCAGCTCGCAGTGGATCGGCGGCCCGGAGTCGCTGGTGTTTGCGCACACGCTGCGCGCCCAGCACGACGCGATCATGATCGGCGTCAACACGGTGCTGATCGATAATCCGCGCCTGACGGTGCGACACGTCGCCGGTCGCAATCCGCTGCGGGTCGTCGTCGATAGCGCGCTGCGCACGCCGCTGACGGCAGCCGTGCTCGCCGATGGCGCGGCGACAGGAACGCTGATCGCCGTCACGTCGCGCGCGCCTGCCGATCGGATCAGGGCTATGCAGCAGCTCGGCGCGCGCGTGCTGCTGCTGCCTGCCGATGACGAGAAGCACGTCGATCTCCGGGCGCTGCTCGCGGCGCTGCACGACCACGGGATCGCGACGCTGATGGTCGAGGGCGGGGCGGCGCTGCTCACGGCGCTGCTGCGGGCACGCCTGGCCGATCGACTGGCGGTGTGTGTTGCGCCCAAGATTCTTGGCAGCGGCATCGAGGCCGTGGGCGAGCTTGGCATCACGTCGCTGCCGGAGGCGCTGCGCCTGGTCGACATGTCGACCAGACAGTACGGCGCGGATCTTGTGATCAGCGGCGATCTCCGGTATCCGGCGGCGGAGGTGGCGCATGGCTGAGTCGCTGCGGGCACTTGCGGTGTGGTTCAGCGCGGCACGCACGGTTGAGCTGCGCGCGGAGACTGTGCCGCCGCCAGGTCCGGGCCTGGTCCGCGTGCAAACGATCGCGTCGGCGGTGAGCCAGGGCACCGAGCGGCTGGTGTATCGCGGCGAGGTTCCGTCCGACCTGCCGCTGGACCTGCCGACGCTTGCAGGCAGCTTCGGCTTTCCGATCAAATACGGCTACGCGGCGGTCGGTCGTGTGCGTGATGTCGGGCCGGACGTGCTGACGCACGCGCCGGGCGATCTGGTCTTCGCGCTGCATCCACACCAGACGATCTTCAATCTCCCGGCGAGCGCCGCGCTACGCCTGCCCGCAGCAATCGATCCGCTGCTCGGCGTCTTTACCGCCAATCTCGAAACCGCCGTCAACATTGCCCACGACACGCCGCTGCATTTTGGCGAAACCGCGCTGATCTTCGGGCAGGGCATCGTCGGGCTGCTGGTGGCGCAGGTGCTCCGTCTGGCGGGTGCCCGCCGCGTGATCGCGGTTGAGCCCGCGCCCGTGCGCCGCGATCTGGCTCGTCGCGTCGGTGTCGACGTGGTGCTGGCACCCGCCGCCGACCTGCGGGAGCAGGTTCGGGCCGCGAATGCGGGCCGCGCGCCCGACGTGGCGATCGAGGCCAGCGGATCGAGCGCGGCGCTCCAGGCGGCGATCGACAATGTGGCCCAGGATGGCGCGGTGGTCGTCGCCTCGTGGTATGGGACCAAGCCCGTGCAGTTGATGCTGGGCGACCGCTTTCATCGCGGACGGGTGCGGCTGATCTCGTCGCAGGTAGGACGGCTCAATCCGGCGCTCGGCGCGCGCTGGGACTATGCGCGGCGCTCGGCAACCGTGCTCGATCTGCTGCCAGAGCTGGCGCTGGCCGATCTGATCACGCATCGCATCGCGCTGGCCGACGCGCCCGCCGCCTATCGCCTGATCGACGAGCAGCCGGATCAGATCGGGCAGATCATCCTGACCTACGATGCGCCATGCGACGCATCGATCGCCTCGTGAGGAGGGCGCATGTACGAGATTGGCGTGATCGCGCAGTTCGAGGCCGCGCACCGGCTGACCGGCGATTTTGGCCCGGCGACGCGGCTGCACGGGCATACCTACCGGCTCGAAGTCATCGCGCGCGGCGAGCGGCTGCGGCCAGACGGCACGCTCTATGATCTTGGGGCGCTGCGCGCCACCGTGGATACGATCGCCGCCGATCTGCACTACCGCGACCTGGATGAGATTCCGGGCCTGGTCGGCAGCAACACCACGGCGGAGACAGTCGCCGACTATTGCTGGCGCAGGATCGCGCCGACCCTGGCGGACAGCCTGCTGCGCTCGCTGCTGGTGCGCGTCTGGGAATCGCCGCAGGCCTACGCTGCCCGCGACGATCGGCTGCCTGAGTAGCCATGCTGCGTCTCGCCTTCATCACGGTAGGCAACGCGCGACGGCACACCGGCGGCTACCTGTATCATGCGCGCGTATTTGCCGGGCTACGATCGCAGGGCTTCGCGATCGACGAGATCAGCGCGAGCGCCGCGCCGCTTGAGGATCAACTGGCGGCAGCGGCGGCGTTCGGCGCGACGTTCGATCCGCAGCGCTACGACGCCGTGGTGATCGACGCGCTTGCGCGCGGCGTGTGCGGCGCGTGGATCGCGCGCTGGCGGGCGAGCTGTCCGGTCGTGGTGCTGGTGCATCAGCTACCCAGCGTGGCCGAGGCGGATCGCGGGCAGATCGAGCGTGAGCAGGCGTTGGAAACGCCGCTGCTCTGCGCCGATCGCCTGATCGCCGTGAGCGAGCATGGCCGCGACCTGCTGATAGC
This sequence comes from Herpetosiphonaceae bacterium, assembly GCA_036374795.1. Taxonomy (NCBI): domain Bacteria; kingdom Bacillati; phylum Chloroflexota; class Chloroflexia; order Herpetosiphonales; family Herpetosiphonaceae; species Herpetosiphonaceae bacterium. The sequence continues at coordinate 68,181 of DASUTC010000090.1, read as the reverse complement.
GCGCGGCGTGCCAGCCGAGCGGATTGCCGTTGTCTCGCCTGGCTTCGATCGCCTGCCTGTTGAGCCAGCGCAGGAGCCGCGCCAGCGCCCGCCGGAAGCGCCGCTGCGGGTCCTGTGTGTCGCGCAGTGGATCGCGCGCAAGGGCCTGACGACGCTGCTCGCCGCGTGGCAGCAGCTTGCTTCGGTCGACGCCGTGCTTGAGCTGATCGGTGAGACGGATGCCGATCCGGCGTATGCAGCCCAGGTCGAGGCGCTGCTCGCTGAGATTCCAGCGGGTCGGGTGATCGTGCGCGGCCCGGTCGCAGACGACGCGCTGCACCAGGCCTATCGCCGCGCCGATCTGTTTGTGCTGCCGTCGCGCTTCGAGGGCTATGGCATGGTCTACGCCGAAGCGCTGGCGCATGGCCTGCCGATTATCGCCTGCAACGTGGGGCCGGTGCCGACGCTGATCACGCCGCGCGCAGGCGTGTTTGTGCCGCCGGATGATTCGCGCGCGCTGGCACAGGCCTGCGATCGGCTGCTGCATGATCCGGCGACTCGCGCCCGGCTGGCGTCAGGCGCGATGGAGCGCGCCGCCACGCTGCCACGCTGGGCCGATACGACGGGCGCGTTTGCCCAGGCGATCATGCAGGCGGTCAGCGGATCAGACTGTGGCAGCGCCTAGCTCATGACCAGGCGGAGCTGACCAAACGGCAGCATGTGGCCCATGCGGGTGCATTTGGTTTCGAGATAGCGCAGATTTTGAGGATTCGGCGGCGTTTCCACGGGCACGCGCGCATCGACGCGAATGCCGTAGCGCTCCAGGCCCTCGATCTTCGCCGGGTTGTTGGTCAGCAGGCAGATCTGACGAATGCCGAGATCGGCCAGCATAAGAGCCGCGTCGCCATAATCGCGCATGTCTTCGGGGAGGCCAAGCGCAAGATTGGCGTCTACGGTATCGAAGCCCTGATCTTGCAGCGCGTAGGCGCGAATCTTGTTGGTCAGTCCTATGCCGCGCCCTTCCTGACGCAGATACAGCAGCACGCCACGGCCCTGCTGCTGTAAAAAGCGCAGACTCTGCTCTAGCTGCTCGCCGCAATCGCAGCGGCTTGAGCCGAAAATGTCTCCGGTCAGACACTCTGAGTGCAGCCGGACGTACACCGGCGCGCCATCATCCACGGTGCCGACGACCAGCGCGACATGTTCTTGCTGGCTCGCGCTCTGATACACATGCATGGTAAATTCACCATACCGCGTGGGGAGGATCGTCATAGCGACGTGTCGCGTCTCGGTCATAGCGGTGCTCACTCCTTTGGTGACAGATCGTAGGGATCTCGAAGAGTATACGATGTCGGCGCGGCTTTGTGATCGGACATACGTCCGATGCGCTGCGGATGCGCTGGCTGCGCGCATCAGCGGGGCGGAACCTGGGCCAGGACGCGCCGGGCCTCGGCTTTGACTACAGTGCTGATCGCCGTCTCCGACCGGTGCGCGGCAACCGAGATCGGATTGCCAAAGGCGACGCTGACCGTGGCGCGCTGGTAGGCCCGCAGTTGAATCTGGAGCAGCGCTGCCAGCCACTGGCGATCTTTCGACCGCCGCCGCAGATAGGTGAGCGGATGGCGCAGCGCGGCCCGTGACAGGACGCCGCTGACAATCACCGGCACGATCGTCAGATCGGATGCAAAGCGCGCGAAGAGATCGATGCTGGCCGACCACTGCTCGATCGATTCCGACGCGCCGGGCAGGACCGCCGGGTCGGGCTCGATCTGCCCGGCGGCAAAGGTCAGCACTGCGCCGCCGGAGCGCAGATGCCGCGCCGCCGCGCGAATCGCGCTCGTCCGGCTGGCCGCTGTGTCGTCGATATAGAGCAGATAGCGCGAGGTATTGGGCAGCGCGCGCAGGAATGGCCGATCCGCTGCGACAATGCGCAGGTCAGGACGCTCGATCGCCGTGAAGAGCGCGGTTGTATCCCACAGGCCGGGATGATTCGCCACAAAGAGCGTCGGGCCGCTGCGCGGGTAGCGCTCCTGTCCCGTGATCGAGAGTCCCCCGGCAAAGCGGCGAATGGCCCACGCGCCGCCTGCCGCCAGACTTTCGTCGCCGACCAGATCATCGTAGGCGATCACCTGCCGGGCAAATCGTCGCGCTGGAAGCCGGACCAGCCGCTCCAGAAGCCGCCGCCCGCGTCGAACGCCGCCGAGTCCCAATCCGCCGAGCAGATCATCGGTGTTGACACGACTCAGCCGTGCGAGCTGTTCGGCGCGCGGGTCATGGGCTGGCTGATCGGTTGCAATCGGCTGCTGCATGTCTGGGATCTCCAATGCGCGACAGGGATGATCTACAGTAGCAGCATACCACCAACTCACTCCGCAAGCTAAGGAGCAGATCTATGGTTTCACCGCGTACGACCACCGATCGGCTGATCCGCGTCGGCATTATCGTGCTGACCCTGGGCACGGCGCTCACGCATGTCTCGCTGCTGTTCCCCGACCCGGTGTTTATCCTGAATGGGCTAGGCTATCTGGGGCTGCTGGGCGCGCTGTACCTGCCGATCCCGATGCTGGTGCCATACCGGCGGCAGATACGCTGGCTGCTGATCGGCTATACGCTCCTGACGATCAGCCTGTGGCTGGCCTTTGGCTCACGAATCGTGATCGGCTATCTCAACAAGCTCAACGAGATCGTGCTCATCGCGCTGCTGCTGGTGGAACAGCGCCGCTCCGCATCCGGCAGCCGCTCGCCGCATGCGTGAAGGCTGGCCGTGGCGGGCGATGCCCAGAACAGCCTCGGATGCGCGCTTGCGAGTATATCATTACCAGCGTCAAGACCTGGGTCGTCGATTGATCGGCGCGCCTATCGGACATCCCGATCGGGCGCTTGCTGAGGCGGCTCGAAAGCGCGCATGCCGCAGCGGAGGTCGGCGTGCGCGCCATACCTGCGGCAATGATGATGCGATGATCCGGGGAGGTCGGCTGCTTGTAGCCTGGATCAGTCGCCGCTCAGCACCCGCGTGTCATTGCATACACAAGGTGCTGAGCGGAACCATGGAAGGGGCGGAGCCTCCTGTGTCGCGATACACGTGCGCGCACGCAGCGCTCAGGACTTCTGAGCGCCGCCTACCGTCCGCGCATGCGTGGCTCGCGCCGCAAATACCAACCCTTGCTGCGCTAACGCATAGGCTATGCCGGCGTGCAGGTTGCTGCATGTCACCAGCGCCTGCAACGTGACGCCTAGCTGAACGAGTGTTTGCGCAATTTCGGGCGAGATACCAACCAGCACACATTGTGCGCCGAGCAGCTTCGTGGCCTCCGCAGCTTGCAGGATGCGGTTCGCTACCGCCGTATCGATGACTGGCACGCCCGTGATGTCGATAATAACGAAGGCTGCTCCCGACTGGTGCACGCTCTCAAGCAGGACCTCCATAATCTTCACGCCGCGATTGGTATCGATATGCCCCACCAGCGGCAGGACTAAGATGCGATCGGCAATCGGCATCACCGGCGTCGATAGCTCGTTGATGGTTTCAAGCAGCCGTTCCTGCTGCTCGATCACCGCTCGTAAGCGTGCTTCGCTCTGGCGCAGAGCCTCCTCTGCCTGCCGACGCTCGGTGACGTCAAGCGCTGCTCCTACCATACCGATCACGTCGCCCTGGGCATTGCGGAGCGGCACATTATGCGCCGTGATCCATCGTTCGCAACCATCCGGTCGCGTCAGCGGCGCCTCGAAGTTATGAATCGGCTGCCCTGAAGCCATGATCTCTTCATCCGAGGTCAGGTACAGCTCTGCAAGGTCGGGTGGAAAGATCTCAGCGTCAGTCTTGCCAACCAGGTCCTCCATTGACGTGCCAATCATGTCTAGAAATGCCTGGCTGCCTGCTAAATAGTGATGCTGACGATCCTTGACGTACACTAAGGCAGGAATGGCTTGCAGCAGCGCCTCCTGCTCAAGCGTTTTTTGTTGGAGTGCCTGCCCCAGTGCGTGGGCAGCCTGCACCTGTTGCTCAAGCTCTGCAACACGCTGACGCAGCGCGATGACCTCGTTGGGATCGGCGTTCATGCTCTGCTCCGTTATAGCCATAGCTGCTGCTCCTGGGGTGCCGGATGGCAACGATCAATCATTGCTTTCCCTTCTATCCTGAGACGATGCTGGCGCTGTGCGTGTCCTGGTCGTCTTGCTACTACATCGTCACACGCTGGCGATCCTAGCGAGAAACGTTCACGTGCTCATCCTCAGCGGCTCGTACGGCTGAGCGCGCGGACCCGATCGTGCGGCGCTCCGTAACATAATACAGCGTTCCTGTCAGCACCATGCCTACAAACAGGCTGAGATCTGCGCCTCCGAGGTAGGCGATCACCAGCGGGCTGGCCCACAGCGTGGAGTTAGAAAACGCGAACGACGCGATAATGCCTGCAAGGTACACCACGACGGCTGACCGGTTCACGCCGTTGCGAAACCAGTACGGTCCACTTCCCCAGGTGTGCAAGCCACGTATATGGTAGCGACCACCTCGAAGCCAGTAGTCGACAATCAGAATCGCGGCCCACGGCGCAAGAAAGCACAGGGAAAGCAACAGCAATTGGGCATAGAACGTCATGAAATCGACCATAAAGACGGCGATGTACGTCATCATGCTGGCGATCACGCCGATGACCAGAACCGCTATCCAGCGCGGCGCATGGACTCGTAAGGCTAAGAGGCCCAGCCCTGCGGTGTACAGGTTCATGACGTTGTTCGCAACCGCGCCGATCAGCACCGCCGCGAGAAAGATCAGGATGTACCAGACGGGCAGCAGATGCGGAACATTGGCGAGCGGATCGTTCATGTCTACGAGCGTAGCCAGCAGCGCGCCGATCGAGCAGCCCAGGATATTGGCGGCACCCATGCCGAGCGCGCTGTAGAACGCGACGCGCGTGCCTTTCGTCTGGCGTGGAAGGTAGCGCGCATAATCGGCGGCATAGTTTGTCCACGCTAGGGGTCCGGCGAACATCAGGCTCACCGCCAGGAGCCATGTGCCAAGGACGCTGCTGTCGGCCAGCGTCGCGGCTGCGGGATATGCCCAATTGACGCGCGGAAGAATCACCACGAGCAGGCCGGTCAGCACGATCGACACGCCAACCGCAAACACACGCTCAAGCGCCATCACCAGCGCATGACCGACGATCGCGATGATCATTTGTACTACCAGGACCACAGCGACGAGGATGGCCTTGAGCGTCGTGCCGGGTGAAATGCCCGCCACCTGGAGCACCTGAAACAGCGCAAACGCAGCAAAGACCGAGTTCACTGCTACCCATCCCGACACCGACACAAAGCTAATGGCTGCGGCGAACAGGTTGCCCTTGTGTCCAAAGGCCGCGCGGGTGTTGACGATCGTGGCTGTTGCGGTGATTGGCCCAGGCAGCGCACACAGGCCAAAAACAATCGCGCCGAGGATATTGCCGAGCACGACAGCCAGCAGCGCCTGCCATAAGCTGAGGCCTAGCAGAATCAGGAGCGCGCCAGCGGCAAGCGTCACGTAGTTATAGGCGCCGCCAAGCCAGGTCCAAAATAAGGCACGCGGCTGTCCGTACCGCTGATCCGCCGGAATTGGGTCAAGACCATGCTGTTCAACGATCAACAGGTCGGAAAGACGCGCTTTCAGCGTGGTGTTGGCCGGGTGGGTAGGTTCGGAAGGAACGGAATCTACCATTGGGGGGATCCTTTTACGAGCGAGCGACCATAGGCCACAGTGGGCTGCTATGATGTGCGGTGCGTCAACGAGTACGATACAGGCAGGCCAATCAACGAATCACACCCGGTGGGCAAGACTCGTCACTGGCACCAGGAAGCGTCTGATAGCGCATGGGCCATCGATGTACGTGGCGATGATCCTATGGATGTGTTCTATGGCGTCATGCCATAAGCGCGACGTAGTGTACCGAGCGCGCATCGCTCCTACCAGAGCTAATAGTTTATGTTAAGCAGCGAAAAAAGTAACCCACGCAACGGAGACTCGTGATTCTTCTACCGTCAACTCCAGGCGCGTACCTATCTCGCAGTTGCAGCCCGTGCTATGGTAGCGGCACATACAACATCGATGTGGACGCGCGTCCACACCTGCCCTTGTGGAAAGGATGAACGTCATGCAGATCGGGTTGCAAGTTCCCTCGTTCACCTGGCCGGGTCAGCCAGCCACGATCGGACCAACGCTGGCCGAGATTGGCCGTGCGGCGGATAACGCGGGCTTTGCCAGCCTGTGGGTCATGGATCACTTTTTCCAGATTCCGGTGATTGGCTCGCCCGACGAGCCGATGCTGGAAGCGTACGCCGCGCTGAGCTACCTGGCTGCCGTGACCAGGCGCGTGAAGCTCGGCGCCCTGGTGACAGGCGTGATCTACCGCTACCCCGGCGTGTTGATTAAAACCGCGACGACGCTCGATGTGCTCTCCGGTGGCCGGGCCTATCTGGGCATCGGCGCAGCCTGGAATGAGCACGAGTCGCGTGGCCTGGGGGTGCCCTTCCCGCCGCTGAAGGAGCGCTTCGAGCAGCTTGAGGAGACGTTGAAGATCGCGCAGCAGATGTGGCGCGACGACACGCAGCCGTATCAGGGAACGCACTACCAGCTAGCCGAGCCGCTGAACCGCCCCCAGCCGTTAAGCAGGCCCCACCCACCGATTATGATCGGCGGCGGCGGCGAGCAGAAGACGCTGCGCCTGGTGGCACAGTACGCCGACGCCTGTAATCTCTTCGGGCGACTGGGCATCGACGAGCTACGCGGCAAGCTGGAGGTGCTGCGCCGCCACTGCGACGCGGTTGGCCGCAGCTACGATGCGATCGAGCGCACCGTCCTCAGCACGGTTCACCTGGCGAGCGATGGGATGACGCCGAGCCAGGTGGTCGCGTATTGCCGCGAGATGGCTGACATCGGCATCCAGCATATCATCTTCAATATGCCAAATACGCATGAGATCGCCCCGATTGAGACGTTTGGCCGCGAGATTATTCCAGAGGTGGCAGCGCTGTAGCGCGTGGATGCTGAGTCGTCCGAGGGCGCGCGTGAACCGGACACACGCACCGCTGCGGGTAGCCGTATCTCGCGGCGGCGCTCCCCGCTCGCGTGACGCCAACTCGTGTTGCATGTGTTCGGTATCATGATCCGGTCCTTGTTCTGCGGATTGGAGCGCGGCGATGAACGACCGTACGCATACCCTGCAATATCCCGCCATTCCCCTCTGGCACGGTAGTCCACCGCGTGCCCGTGGGGCGACGCCCCACGACGATCCGAGCCTCACGCCCTACGTGCCACAGCGAGAAACCCCGACCGGTGCGGCGATCGTCGTCTGCCCCGGCGGTGGGTACCACCACCTGGCGCCCCATGAAGGACATGATTATGCGCTCTGGCTCACGCTGCATGGGATCACCGCCTTTGTCCTGCGGTATCGGCTTGGCGCCGAGGGCTATCGCCACCCCGCAATGCTGGATGACGTGACCCGCGCGCTGCGGCTGGTACGGGCACGGGCCGAGGAATGGCAGCTTGATGCCGCACGGATTGGAGTCATGGGATCGTCGGCTGGCGGTCATCTTGCCGCTACCCTGCTCACGCGCTGGGATGCGGGACGCGCCGATGCCGCCGATCCGATTGACCGGCAAAGCTCACGACCAGATCTCGGCATTCTGTGCTATCCCGTCATCTCGATGGGACCCGTTACTCACGAGGGGTCGAGGCAGAACCTGCTCGGAGATCATCCGTCAGCCGATCTGGTCCACCTGCTTTCAAACGAGCTGCATGTGACTCCACAAACACCGCCCTGTTTCATCTGGCACACCTGGGAAGATCCGGCGGTGAAAGTCGAGAATAGCCTGGAGTTTGCTGCTGCCCTGCGGCGTCATGGCGTCCCCTTTGACCTGCATATCTATCAGCGCGGGCAGCACGGGCTTGGTCTTGGAGATGGGCCACCGTTCCATCAGGCCCATCCGTGGACCACGACGCTTAGGGAGTGGTTGCAGATCTATGGCTTTGTGAGCGCCTCGTAGTCCCGATACCGCACCGCTGCCCACGTCGTGCGGCCACACACACCGACGACCTGTGGGGACCAGGACGCCGATGATTCGCGCTGCCGCACACGACGAGACGTGAGGCTGCTCAACATGGCCGTACGTGGATGGATTGCTCGGCTCGCGCTGCGCACAGTGGGCAGCGCGTTCCCTTGGGCGGCTTCTGGCGACGTAACAGGTGTACCACGTGTCAGGTTGATCCTGTACCAACGCCCGAAGGCAGGTCGGGACAGGCGCGGTACGCTTGATGTCGTACCCGGCATTGCGCCAGCAGCACCCTTGGAGGCCATATGAGCGCCCTTGCCCTGCGACCACTTGGCGGCAGTACCCTTGCGATTACCCGCGTCGGAATCGGCACCGCCCCGATCGGCTCATCGCCCGGCTGGTCCATCGACTGGGGTCCCCAGGATGAGACGGATGCCCTGCGGGCGATTCATACCGCCATGGATCTGGGGATCAACTGGATCGACACCGCTCCCTTTTACGGCTGGGGGCGGGCTGAGCAGCTCGTTGGCCGCGCCCTGCGCGGTCGACGGGACGGCATGCTGATTTTTACGAAATGTGGCACGCTGCCCACGCGGAGCGGCGCATGGTATGAGAATCTCACACCGGCGAGTATACGCCGCGAAGTAGAAGCGAGTCTGCGCAACCTCCAGACCGACTATATCGACCTCTACCAGTTGCACGACCCCGATCCCACCACGCCGATCGAGGAGTCGTGGCAGGCCATGCAAGCGCTGATCGACGAAGGCAAAGTGCGATATGGCGGTTTGTCGAATCACCCCGTGGAGCTTGTGGAGCGCGCCTTAGCCGTCGCGCCCGTGATCGCGAATCAGCATCAGTATAACCTGCTCAACCGCGCCATCGAACAGAGCGTGCTCCCGTTCTCGGCGCAGCATCACATTGGCGTCCTCGCCTGGGCGCCCCTCGCCAGTGGGTTTCTGGTTGACTCGTTTGATGTGCATCGGCTGAGCGCCACTGACTTTCGCCGTCGCCTTGCGTACGCGCAGCCACCCGCCTATCAGCAGCTCAGCCAGCTCCGCGCGATGTTGCAGCGCATCGCCCAGCGCCATGGCCGCACGCTACGCGATCTCGCAATCGCCTGGGTGCTCCGGCAACCGTCAGTGACGGGCGCGATCATTGGCATTCGCAATGCCTACGAAGCGCGCGCGATGGTCGAGGGCATCGATTGGGACTTGACCAACGACGACCTCGCCAGGATTGAGCAGGCGCTCGCACACTGGCGAGATCAGTCATAGCCAGGCATCCAGCTCCTCCTTCCAGCGCTGCTCGCCGGGTGGCGCTGCGCTGCGAAGGGCTACGCCGCCGATGCGGTCTGGCGGAACACGATCCGGCGAGTCCTCGTCCCTGCGCAAGATGCGGCTCGACGATCCCGCTGCGCTAGCGGGATACACGCACAATCGTGTAGGTCGTTTCGGGTGTGTTCGGCGTGCCAAAGCGAGCATTCACCGCGTACAGGCTGTTGCCAAACGCGGCCACCGTCGTGGGCACATCAAACGCCGGATTGGTTATCGTATCGACGACGGTCCCGGTGCTGAGATCGGGTGCCAGCTCAACGACGGCAATCTGATTAAGCCGGTTGCGCACCACATACAAGGTCTGCCCGCTTAATAAAATGCCATCGCCATTCGTGACTGAGGCACCGCCCAGGTCGATCACTGTGGCAACGCCGCTCTGGGGATCGACCTCGAACAGACGGCCTAAGGACGAGTTAACCACGATGAGCGATTTCCCGTCGGCGGTCGCTTCGATCCCGTTGGCATTGTTACCAGTTCCTTGCTGCCACGCGCCGCTCAGCGGAATGGCCTCGAATCCATCGGCTGCCGAAACCTCCCCAGCCGGACCCAACGGCACCCGGTAGAGCACAGGTTGCCGCGAGTCGGTGAAGTAGGCGGCGTCGCGCGTCACGATCACATCGTTAATGAAGGTTGCCGTGCTCGACGTGAAATCATAGTAGGCTACCTCCGCGCCGGTTGCGGCATCGTACACATACGCATCGCCCGTCGCGCCGCCCGCTACAAAGATGTAGTTGCTCCGGCGATCAAAATCAAGACCAACCGCGACACGACCCGTCGCACCAGCGACCAGAATGCTCCCCTCGCCGGTCCGCAGATCAGCGGCATAGATCGCGCCGTTCGCGCGCGACCCGGAGTAGATGATCGGCCCGCGCCCCGTTACGACGCCCTCAGGCAACCACCCGTTCGGCAGACTGATTACCGATGGAAACGTGTCTGTGCCTTGTGCCCGCACCGCACCGACGACAAACACGGTCGCAACCAGTCCACCAACTACGATCCACAGTAATCGTCGCATACCCTCCACTCCTTGGCTGACAGGCTAGTCCTCCTGAGTATTGTAGCAGGGTCTGGTACCGCGCACAGGAGAATTGCCGATCTCGCGCTCGTCGGGCCGACCGCAGGGGAACGTGAACGGCATTCGTGCCGCTGAGGGGAGACGTGACATTCATCACCGTGAAGGGCAGCGCGAGCAGCGGCTCCCCATCGGCCAGGCACACGCCCAACCGCGCGCTATGCGGGCTGGAACTGGAGTCTCCAGCCCGTCACGTCCACGAATGCAGCCCCCGCCACCGCGATCTGGCCCCTGAGATCGTGGTTGGACAGCACACAACGATGCCCGGACTTCGATCATCACGGCGGCCCGTCCGCTTACCTGCGGCACTAGCGCCTGAGCCGACAGCGAAGCGGTCGTGCCGCAGGTAATCCGGTTGTTCATGGAAGCATATTCCCCCTCGTCGGCCAGGCATCAGTCAGGGCGCATCTGCGTGGGCCTCTCCAATGGAGGGCGCGTCATGACGACCCTTGATCGCTGCGTGGTGCTGCGTCGTGCTGCATCTCCGCCAGCGCGGTGTCGAGATCGGCGCGCAACGTGCCGATCTTCGCCCGCATCGCAAGGAGCTGGCGCAGCGTCAGTCCTCGGTTTCCCGCTATCCCGTTCCGGGCTTCGATCTGGTCGACAAGCTCCGGCGCATGCCGCGCGATCGTCGCACGGACCACCACCCATGCCTCCGGGTCGTCGAGGATCTCACCGAGCGTGCTGTCGAGCGAAAGCGGCGGTCGCAGCGGAGGCAACGCCTGATACGGCACTGACCAGCGGTGCGTCCCGGCTCTCACCTCGAACCGCTGGGTAGCGACACCTGGCAGCGTGACGCTGGCCGTCGTGTTGGGCGGCACCACCACGTCGACCGTCATCTGCCCCGCTCGGATCTCCCAGGCGCATTCGGCGATGCCGTAGGGCGTTCGATGCCGCGTACGAGCGCTTGAGATGCCACCGCCCGGACGTGGCCGGATGTCGAGGCGACGATACCCCGGAGCGGCAGGTGCGAGGCCACCCACGGTGCGGTGCAGCCAGTCCGCGATAGCGCCGAGCGCGTAGTGATTGAACGAGGTCATCTCGCCCGGATTAATCGTGCCATCCGGGAGCATACTATCCCAGCGCTCCCAGATCGTGGTTGCGCCCATCGTCACCGGATACAGCCACGACGGACAGGCGCGCTCGGTCAGCAGCCGGAACGCCGCGTCCGTCTCGCCCACACTGCACAGCGCATCGCAGATCAGCGGCGTGCCCACAAAGCCCGTGCTGATACGGTACTCGTTGTCTCGGACAAGCGCGGCGAGTCGAGCGCCGGCATGAAGCCGCTGCTCGGCGCCAGGGAGCAGGGCGAACGTAAGCGCGAGCGCATAGGCCGTCGAGGAATCGCTGATCACGCGACCGTTGGGCGTGACGTACTCATTGTTGAACGCCGCGCGGACCTCAGCCGCGAGCGCGAGATAGCGCACGGCCTCGGCTGTGCGTCCAAGCACCTCTGCCGCCTGGCCGAGCAGCTCGGCGGAGCGCGCGAAGTACGCCGTGGCGACAACCGATTTGTCGGTGCGGGCATCGGCTGGGCGGTCCGGTGGTGCCGCCGGATCGAGCCAGTCGCCGAACTGGAATCCACGGTCCCACAAGCGTCGCTTGCCCGCCGCTCCGGCCACAACGTCTACCCAGGTCCGCATGCTCTCCCACTGCTGCGCCAGCACGCCCGCGTCGCCGTACCGCTGATAGAGCACCCAGGGTACAATCACCGCCGCGTCGCTCCACGCCGCAGCGGGTGGTGTTGCTCCCAGAATGTTCGGCACCACGAACGGCACCACGCCATCGAGATCGTGCTGGTCAGAAGCCAGATCCTGAAGCCACGATTCGAGAAACCCGGCGCTGTCGTACAGGAAGCATGCGGTAGGCGCAAACACCTGAATATCGCCGGTCCAGCCGAGTCGCTCATCGCGCTGGGGGCAATCGGTCGGGAGGTCGAGGAAGTTGCCGCGCATGCTCCAGACGACATTCTCGTGCAGCCGGTTGATCAGCGGATCGGAGCACTCGAACCAGCCGGTCCGCTCAAGATCGGAGTGGCACACGACCGCACGAAGACGATCCGCGTCGATCGCCCCAGGCCAGCCCTCGATGTCAGCGTAGCGGAAGCCGTGGAAGGTGAAGCGCGGCTCCCAGGTTTCCACACCATCACCGCGCAGCGTGTAGCGGTCGATGGCGGCGGCGTACCGAAGCGGGCGCGTCCCCAGCTCGCCGTGCTCAAGCACCTCAGCGTGGCTCAGGGTGATCGTCTGCCCGGCGCTGCCCTGGACCGTCAGACGCAGCCGACCGACGAGGTTCTGACCAAAGTCGACGAGCGTACGTCCTGATGGCGACGTGGTGATGCCGACCGGCGCGATCAACTCGATGCGCCGCACCGGCGGCCCGGTCGGCGCCACGAGTGTGGCAAGATCGCGGTCGATGGGCCGCACGGCGCTCCAATCGCGGTCGTCGTAGCCCGCAGACGACCAGCCGGGCCGCTCCAGGCGGGCGTCATACGTCTCGCCGTCGTAGAGCTCGCTGGCGAGGATGGGGCCGGTCGCAGCCCGCCAGCGCTCATCGGTGACGATGCGCGCGCTGGTGCCGTCGGCATAGCTGATCTCAAGCTGGGCCAGCAGCGCGAGCCGATCGCCGTAGGTATTGCGCCACCCGCCGCTGAAGCCGAGCCGTCCGCGAAGCCAGCCGTCGCCAAGCAGCGCGCCCAGCGCGTTGCGGCCTTCGCGCAGCATTGTGGTTACGTCAAACGTCTGGTAGCGCAGCCGATGGTCGTAGCTGGTCCAGCCCGGAGCAAGGACGTGATCGCCGACGTCGACGCCGTTGAGCTGCGCCTCGTACACGCCGAGCGCGGTGATGTAGAGCCGGGCGTGTCTCACACCCGGTCGTATGTCGAACTCATGGCGCAGCAGGGGCGCGGGCTGCGGCGTGGTCGTATCCTCGTCCCAGTCCGGCGTCACAAACCGTGCGGTCCAGTCATGGGGATCGAGCAGCCCGGCCTCGACGGGAAACTGCGCGCTCCATGCTGACGGATGTCCCTCGGTACTCCAGGCCCGAGCCCGGACGTGGAGCCGCTCACGGGATGCGAGCGGCGCGAACGGCCACGGCACGAGGACCGACTGGCCCGATGCGATCTGCCCGGTCTGTTCGCGAAGCAGACCATCGACACCGTAGCATTCAAGCTCATAGCCGGCCTGAAGCCAGCCCTCGGTTTCCGTGTCAACGATCCACGACAGCCGGGGGCGCGCAGTGCCGATCCCAAGCGCATCGTCGCGGTGCTCAAACCGCACCTCGGTGATGGCCGCCGCTTCCGCAGCACCCCTTAACGATATGTTCTGGTGAGGTAGTTCCTGAGTCACGGTATCCTTTTCCTCTTGTGTAGCCGGGCTTGCATGTCGGCCAACGATCCGTCTGCCGCAAGCATCGTCGGTGCCTAGACCACGCTGGCTGTGACCTCCTTGTCACCTGGCTTGTGCCACGCCCGTGTGCCGATCAGCCCTTCACCGCGCCGCTGGTCAGACCCTTGATCACGAGATTATTCAGCGCCAGATACAGCACTAGCACGGGAATGACCGACATCGCGATCGCGGCGAAGGTCGGCCCCCACTGCCGCTGACCGTACTGACCCACAAAGCTCAACAGCCCGGTCTGAAGTGTCCGCAGCTCAGTTTCGCTGATAAAGGTCAGCGACAGAATCAGATCGTTCCAGATGAAGAAAAATTGAGTCAGGGCGACCGTGACGATCGCATTCTTGACCATCGGCAGCACCACGCTGAAAAAAGCTTGATAGATGGTCGCGCCGTCAACGATCGCCGACTCCAGTACTTCGCGCGGCACGGGCTTCAAAAAGCCGGTAAACAGGAACACGTTCAATGGCAGACCGAAGGCGACATAGGTCAGGATCAAGGCGAGGAGATTATCGAGCAGCTTGACGCGGTAGTAGATGGTGAATAGCGGCAGCAGGACCATTTGCAGGGGAATCATGATCCCCGCCAGGAAGATCAGCAGCACGATGTTGCGGCCTTTCCAGCGCATAATCTCGATCGAAAACGCGGCGCTCACGCTGAGCAGAATAATCAGGAACAGCGACGGAAGGGTGACGAGGATGCTGTTGCGGAAGTAGATGCTCATGTTTCCCCGCGTCCAGGCATCGGTGTAGTTCTGCCAGTAGAAGCCGTCGGGCAGCGCATAGATGGGCCGCGTATTGAACTCGCGCGGCGCTTTGATCGAGGACAGCAGCAGCCAGATGATCGGATAGACTTCAATCACCAGCAGCAGCCCGATCAGCCCGCCCATCAGGATCGAAGCGACCTTGAAGCGTCTGCGAGACACTGCGGTCGTCGTGTTGAGCCTGCGTGATGTGGTGGTCGCCATGTCGAATCCTCCCATCGGTGATTACGCCACATCGCGCCGGGCAAAGCGAAACGCCAGCAGCGAAACCAGTAAACAGTACAGCGTCAGCATCAGGGCGACGGTGCTGCCGTAGCCGTATTGGTTGTTTTGGAATGACGCCCGATACATGTACAGCGTCAGCGGGGTTGTCGCCTGGCCCGGCCCGCCGTTGGTGAGAGCGAGCACGGAATCGAAGACTTTCAAGGTGCCGTTCATGCTGAAGATCAGCGACGAGATCAGCAGCGGGACGAGCAGTGGCAGCACAATAAACTGCACGAGCCGCCAGCCTTTGGCGCCATCCAGGCTGGCCGCTTCGAGAATATCGCCCGGAATATCGACCAGTCCGGCGTACAGCAGCACGGCGTAAAAGCCCATCGCGCGCCAGATATCCATGATCGCAAGCACCCAGAACGCCGTGGTGCCGCGCCCAAGCCACGATACGGCCTGGAGGCCAAACAGCTCCAGCACGGCGTTGACGATGCCATACTGCGGCGCAATCGCAAACAGCTTTGAAAAGATCGCGGCCACCGCGACGGTTGGCAGGACGACCGGAAAGAATACCAGTGTCCGCACCACCGACGAGGCACGCTTGAGGTAGAAGTGAAAGAGCAGAGCCAGCAGGAGGCCAAGGAGCACCTGTCCGCTGGAGACGACGAGCATGTATTTAGTGCTGAACCAGAGCGCATTCCAGAAGCGCCGGTCCTGCATCAGCCGCACAAAATTAGCGAAGCCGACAAAGGTAAAGCCGCTAATCGCCGAGCCTTCAAAAAATGTGTAGCCGATGGACCAGACGATCGGGATCAGCAGCACCAGGGCGTACACCAGCAAAGCAGGCCCGACGAATACCAGTACGGCTTTCGGATCACGCAATACTTTCTCCACAGGGGTCGCTCCTTGAGGTGCCGTGCCGCGAAGGCTGCCTGGTGGACCTTCGCGGTCACGCGCTCGTTGTTATGAATCCAGTGCCTGCTGCAAGTCGGTCATGAATTGCTCAGGGGTCATGTCGCCCGTCGCCAGCAGCGCGGCGTTGGTCTGCGACAGCGTCGTCGCTTCGGGATCGAAGCGGGCTTCGAACCACAGCACGCCGGTCTTGGCTCCCGCAATCTGCTGCACGACCATCTTGGTGAGTTCCGGCTGGTTGGTCGGCGGATTGGCAACCGTAAAGCCTGTCACCAGGCCGGCGTCGGCGGCTTGCTGGCCGTACTGGCTAAAGACCCCTTTGATCCAGTCGCCAACGGCCTGGGGATTCGCATCGTAGGCCGCCTGGGAGAACGACCGCGTCAGACCGGCGTTCATCGACCACGCATCGGCTGTTCCCGCGCCGCCATCGACGGTTGGAATGTTGAAGAGGCCAACATTTTCCGCGCCGATCTGGTTGCGTGCGGGATCGTTGAACGTCCGCAGTTCCCAGCTACCCATGTAGAGCATAGCGGCAGTGCCTTGCAGGAACTGATCAACCGCCGTGTCGTAATCGATCGTGGCGACACCTTCGCCGAAATAGCCCTTGGTGCCCATGTCTTGCACGATCTTCGCTGCCTCGATAAACCCCGGATCGGTCAGCTTCAGCTCGCCCTGCGCCACCCGCTCCATCACGTCGGGGCCGTATTTGCGAATCGCGTAGCCGTTGATCAGCCGGGTGAGCGGCCAGCCCTGCTGGCCGGATGCCGAGAAGGGCTGGATGCCTTTCGCATGAAGCGCTTCGGCGACCTGTAGCAGCTCATCCCATGTTTTCGGCTCCTGAAGGCCGTTATCGGCGAACAGCTTTTTGTTGTACCAGAATCCTTCGATGTTCAGCTCAACCGGGATCGCATACAGTCCTTGATCGTTAACCAGACTCTTCAGCAGCGCGACCGTCGCCGGGTTGAGCTGGTCGAAGATCCCAAGCTCCGTGAACGTTTTTTCGACGTCGAGCACCTTCTTGGCCTCAATCAGCGGCAGCAGCGGCGCGCCGGACTCGTACGCGAACATCGTGGGCAAGTTATTGCTTCCGGCCAGCAGTTGCACGCGCTGGATCAGGTCAGTCTGGGGTGCGACTTCGTGCTCATAGGTTACATTGGGATGTTGTTCGGTGTACGACTTGGACAGCGTGCTAATCACGCTCTCCAGGCCTTCCGTCTCTTGTCCGGGCGTCAGGTACCTGATCGTGACCGGCTCGCCGGTGGCGGCGGATGCGGCGGCGGGCGGCGACGCAGCCTCGGATGCTGCCGCGCTGCCTGAGGATGCTGGCGACGCGCCCGGGGACGCGCCGGTGGACGAGGTACCGGGTGAGGCGCTCCCACACGCAGCGAGCAGGGCGACCACGGCGATCAGGAGCATGAGCCTCGGAACGAAGCTGTTTCTGAGGTTGAACATCCTGGGTTCCTCCATTGAGCATCGTATCAGCCGTGCAACGGTCACAGATACGCTACGACACGACGGTCGCGTGATCGTTGGCGAAGAACATGCTCTCCCTGCGCTCCACAGCCATCCATCACGGTCGCTCCCGCGCACGGCGTTCGGTTCCAGAAGATGTGCTGGCGCGGATCATCCATGCCTGAGCCGTCTCATCCGGCCAATGACGTGGGAGCGATGGATGGTGCATCCTTGAGCCGGGACGCTCATCACGCTCAGTCATCCTCCGGGCGGGCGTGCTGCACAAGCCAGTTCTGTACGACCTGGTTCAAGCCGACGACGCCGCGAAAGCGCTGGGGCGGTGCATCTGTGGTGTCGACTAGCTCGCCCAGGATCAGTCGGCCCCGCTCATCCAGCGCCAGGCGCAGAATGAGCGTGATGTACAGGCGATTGGCGATAGCGTCATCTGTGAAATCCGGCATGGCATGACCTCTGTGCGATGCCTTCTGTCTATCGTTCCATCCTACCGGTCGACGCTTAAGTGCTATCGAAGTCAGCGTGGTCGCCGACCTTAAATGTGCATTAAGTTTGGCTTAAAGAAGGTCCGGCTGTAGCCGAATCTGGTCAAACAATGCGACCGTGGCTGGCTCTGGTGGTGCATCGAACTCATCGCGCAGCAGAGCGACGCAAACCTGGAACTGGTGCAGCGCCGCCGCGCGCTCGCCGCGCCGCACATAGCAGCGCATCACCAGACGGTGGGCGTCCTCCCGATAGGGATCGCGGGCCAGCAGGCGCCAGAGATGCTCAAGCGCCCCATGGTAATCGCCCGTGCGATAGGCCTGATCGCTCAATTGCGCCAGCACCCACAGGTAGCGTGCCCGCAAGCGCTCGCGCTCCACGATCGTCGGTGCATCCGCTGCCAGACATAGATCGTCGCGATACAGCGCGGCGGCGCGGCGATAGCACTCGACCGCAACACAGGCATTGCCCCGCTGCATCTTACAGTCGCCGGTTTCAACCAGGCTGTCGAAGCACGTTACATCGACGCCGATGCCTGCTTCGACGTTGAGCCGGTAATAGCCGTCCTCGTGAAGGACGGGCGCTGCGTCATGCAGCGCGTGGCCGAGGTGCTTGTGGAGGCTATGGACCAGATTATTAAGCGAGTTGAGGCCGAGGGCGCGATCACGGGTGGGCCAGATCGCATGCACGAGTCGCTCGCGCGAAACTCGCCGTCCCGCGTGGAGCGCGAGCTGCGCCAGGAGCGCCTCGCGCTTGCCACCGGCACGGATGGGCACAAACTCGCCCGCTCGGAACAGGCGAAAATTGCCCAGCAAGCAAATCATGATCGGCCACGATGCCTCGTCATGGCCCGCGCCGGTCCACATCACGTGCTCCGGAGCGCGCCCCGTTTCTCGTGGTTGTCGCTGAGCAATATCCATGATCGATTCGCCTCGTAACGTTGACGGTCGTCTCACCGGCCCGGTACGCGCTTGACGGACCGCTCCTTCGTCAGGCGCGTGCTGTCTCCATACGCTTGCCGTGTGGCGATGACGTGCGCTGCGGTGTCCCTCAGCGCTTCAGTCAGTCGACGGATCAGGGCAGCGCCAATGCGCGCGTATCAGGATGGAACGCAGGATGGGGCTGGTGCATCGGTGAGGTGAAGAGCGCATTCAGGACAACACAGGCGGCACCCCGTGCCCACATGTTATTGTCGGCAGGCTCGATATGAATTCGGAGCGTCTCGGCCAGGCCGTCGAAGGCGAGGGCACGCAGCGTGGCCTCCATCGGCTCAAAATACCAGCGTCCGCACTGCACGGCCTCGCCGGTGATGATCAGCAGCTGGGGATTGAGAATATTCACCAGGCTGGACACGCCGACTCCAAGCCAGTGACCGGCTGCCGCTAGCACGCGCCGGGCAAGCTCATCACCACGATCCGCAGCGTCCGCGACGTGCTGCATGGTTCGTTGTTCCGTTGCGCCAAGCAAGCTTGGCTCGCCCCGTGCAAGGGCCTCCTCGATCTGTCGCATGATCGCGGGTGCAGCCGCGAGCGCCTCGACGCAGCCGCGCCTTCCGCACGAGCATGGCGGGCCATCCGGCTGGAGGACGGTATGGCCGAACTCGCCAGCGCCGCCAAGCGCGCCACGATATATCCGACCGTTCGTGACAACCCCTGCGCCAATCCCGTGCCCGACGGCCACGGCAGCGAAATGATCGACCCCGCGCGCCGCCCCAAACCACTGCTCGGCAATGGTGAGCGTCCGGGCATCGTTTTCGAGATAGACTGGAATGCCGAAGTGCGCCGCGAGCGGATCGGCGAGTGGGACGTTGCGCCAGCCGTAGTGCGGCGCGAAGTGGCTGACGCCCGTGTTGGCGTCGACAATGCCATTGACTCCGACTCCCATCCCCAGAAGTCGTTTGCGGTCGATCTCCGTCATCGACAGCAGGTGCTCAACCGCTTGAATGGTTGCCTCGATCATCGCATGGGGTGCGTACGATACCTGAGAAGGAGCGGTGTTGTCGTCGAACCGCAGGGGTGTGCTGGCCGCCTGGAGGATATTGGCATCAAGATCGGTGAGCACACAGTCTACGGATTGCGTTGTGAGCTTGACGCCGACGACAAAGCCAGCGTGCGGATTCAGGCGAAGCAGGACAGCGCGGCGACCCGCCCGTCCATCCCCATCGGCCTCGCCGACCTCGTGGACAAGACCGCGCGTGATCAGCTCGCCGGTAATGCCCGTCACCGACGCCGGGCTGAGTCCTGAGACTGTGGCAATCGCCTTGCGCGAGATCGGGCCGCGGCGCTGGATGAGTTGCAAGACTAGGGACTGATTGCTCTGTTTCATCAGTGCCCGGTCACTCTTCTGTGTCTGACTCATCGTTGATCCGCTTTATTTCATTCAGTGAATGAAACAACTATAGTGGAAGGCACCTGATCTGTCAAGCTGCGAATGCCAGGCCACGCGATCGGTGTGGCACGCAAAGGTCGCGTGCCGCAGAGGGTTGCGGTGTACGATGAGATATGGAAGCATACGGGATGGTGGGCCGACGAGCCGACCATCAGCCTGAGGGTGGCGTTCGACCACGCGCTCGTCGACGGCGCACGGGCGGCCTAGTGTACGCAGCGTTTGAAGGAGCTTATCGAGCGCGGCGCTGGGCTGGGCGAGGATCGGGCCATACGCGCCTGACGACGAGCCAGCGGTTGTTCGGACCGCCGAAGGGAAGATTAACGAACGGCCCTCGAAGACAGCCGGTGTCTTCGAGGGCGCGCGAACGAGTGGCTAATTGGCGGGTGCGGAAAGCGCATTGCTGGCCGCGCTCTCGTTATGCAGCCGATCCAGCGCCGTCACGACATAGGTGTAGGCGGAGCCCACGGCGGCGCGCGTATCCAGGTAGCTCTGCGTCGTACTTGTCGTGGCGCGCTGAACAACCAGGATCTTGGCCGGATCGGCAAGGCTCACCGCCTCGCCAGGGTTGAAGCGATACACGGCAAACGCGGTGTCATCGCTGGCCGTGCTGGTCCAGTCCACCCGCACCCCGCTTGCCGATCGCGTCGCCGCCACCGCGTTCGGCGCGCTGGGAGCCGTGCTGTCGATCCAGAGATACGGATCAACCAGCGCCGGATAGCGCCATATGTCGTTGGTCAGGCGGTCGCGGAAGCCAAGCGGATTCGCGATCACGCTGTCGATGTTGTAGAGCATGCTGCCCATGGTTTCAGGAAATTGCAGGTTGTAGGCGAGCTGGTTCGGCAGCTCGTCGGGATTATCCCACGCGGCGGTATCGTTGCCGATCTTGTACGCGGCATGACCAATGTAGAGCTTGACCCGATAGCCACGCACTTCGGTGGTCCACCATGTTACCAGCTTTTCATAGGCGGCAGGAGCATAGCCGAAGCTCCAGTAGATCTGCGGCGCGATATAGTCGAGCCAGCCTTGACGAATCCAGGTGCGGGAGTCGGCATAGATTCCATCGTACGCCTGAAAGCCCGACGTATCCGAGCCGGTCGGATCGGTGGAACGGTTGCGCCAGATGCCGAACGGGCTAATGCCAAACTTGACATACGCCTTGGCCTGCTTGACCGCGATGGAAACCTCGCGCACCAGCGTGTTGACGTTATGACGTCGCCAGTCGGCCTTGACCGGAAACTGGCTTGCGCCATAGGTCTGATACGTCGTGTTGTCAGGAAACTCAGTGCTGCCGGACGGATACGGATAGAAATAGTCGTCGAAGTGGACGGCGTCGATGTCGTAGTTGCGCACCACTTCCACAATGCTATCGACCACATGCTTGCGCACTGCCGGATGGCCGGGATCGTACCAGAGCTTCCCGCCGTAGCTGACCACATACTGCGGGTTGAGTCGCGCCCAGCTTGTCGATGCCAGCGCGTTCAGGTTCGTATCCATGCTGACGCGATATGGATTGAACCAGGCATGAAATTCAAGATTCCGGGCATGAGCAGCCGAGATCGCAAAGGCCAGCGGATCGTAGCCGGGATGCTTGCCAGGCGTGCCGGTCAGATACTTCGACCACGGGTTGATCGTCGATGGGTAGAAGGTATCGTCGGTGGGACGAATTTGCAGAATCACCGCATTCATGCCCATCTGCCTCGACGAATCCAGCAGGCGAATCAGCTCCTGCTTTTGCTGATCGATCGATAAGCCGGGAGCCGACGGCCAGTTGATGTTGGTTACAGTGGCGATCCAGGCTGCCCGTAACTGACGTTTGATCCAGATGGTCTGCGTTGACACGTGGCTGCTACCCTGAGGCTGGCGCGCGGTTACGACAGGCGCTTGTGCTGCGAGCATAAGCATGGCAAGAACGAGCAAGGCGAACGAGCTACGGCGATGGTGGTGGCGCATACGTTCCAGAGCCTCCCTACAAATGCTGCGATGGCGATCACGGCGGAATGATGTTCCGATCCCGTCGAGGGTGGGCGAGATCAGTATAGGGGATGGTTAAAATTTAATCAAATTTAACCTTATGCCTGGCGAATGCCGCATAGAGGCTGCTCGTCAGTAGCAGGAGGTGGCGTGAAGCGCGCCGCCTCAGGCTGAAGCAGCGTCAGGCGACGGCTTCCGCCATGTCCGCGTGGATGCTCATGTCGTTGCGACGGGCCGCGCCCTGGTGCGCCGGGTACCGGGTGTTCGCGATCACCGAGATGATCAGCACGACCTGATCGCCGGCGGGCTGCTCGTCGATCTCGATCTGCGAGCCGAGCTGCTGCACACAGATCGGCAGTAACCATTTCATCTGCTCGATGCGGGTGATGCGCGGATCGAGGCGCACCTCGCATTGCCCGCCACCTGCCGTATCCATAATCTGATCGACGATATACTGCACGGTCGGTTCCTTATCCCGCCTTGGCCTGCGCGCCACGTGCAGGCGCTGGACCGCGCTGCCGAGCCAATCGCCGATCGCTGGACGATAGTGGGCTGTGCTGCCAGGACTCGCCGTATGTACCGTTTTCATCGCCTTCCTCCTGCTGGTTCCATGCGCTGGCTGAAGCGTCAGCGTGGTGTCGGTCGCACGTGAGGAGGGGCGTACGGGGCGGCGACAGGTGGGGCGGGGCCGGAGCAGGCAGCATGCCTCTCCTCGTGAGGCCAGTATACAGGCGGATCGCGGCGTCAACAGAAAGGAAGCGCCACCAAGCGTAAATGAAGCTTCACCCACCCCGACCACGCCAGTGGTCGACCCCGCCGCGGACCGACCGGAGCAGCGCACCGTCGCTCGACCGTGGGGAGCTTCCCGTGTTATACTGGGTGGAATTCCAGCACGACATCCCAAACTGATCACTGCACCCTTGCCCGCCATGCACCCACGGTTTAGGCGCGGAGGTCGCTATGTATCTGCTTGGTACGACCCTGATCGTGCTCGTGATCCTCTCGGCACTCATAGCCTCAGCATGTTTCACGCTGGTCGTCAGTGGGCGCACCGCGCTCTTGCGCTGGGGCCGGGCCGGTGTGTGGAGCGCCGTGGTGGGTGCCTGCGCGGCAGCGCTGCTGCTGCTGGCGCTGTTTGTGCTGCAACGGTATGATGTCCGCTACGTCTACGACTACTCTTCGACTGACCTTGAGCTGCGCTTTCGCGTCGCCGCCGTGTGGGCCGGGCAGCCCGGCAGCCTCGTTGTCTGGGCGCTGGTGGGCCTGCTCTGCGCCCCGCTGCTGATCCGGCGGACCCGTCAGCTTGAGCCCTATGTGCTTGCGACGCTGATGCTGCTCCAGGCGCTAATCCTGGTGTTTGTGCTGGCGCGAAACCCGTTCACGCCCACGGTCATCGATGGCGTCGCCAGTCGACCGGATGATGGGCGCGGCCTGAACCCGATCCTGCACAACGTCTGGATGGTGATCCATCCGCCAACGCTCTTTACCGGCTATGGGCTGCTTGGCGTGCCGTTCTGCATGGCGCTGGCCGGCCTGTGGCGGCGCGACTACGACGGCTGGGTGCGTGCCGCCATGCCCTGGACGATCGCCGGCTGGGGCGTGCTGGGGCTGGCGCTGACGATGGGCGGCTACTGGGCGTATGAGTCGCTGGGCTGGGGCGGCTACTGGGGCTGGGACCCGGTGGAGAACGCCGCGCTGGTGCCGTGGCTCACGAGCACGGCGCTGGTGCATGGCCTGCTGCTCCAGCGGACGCACGGCGGCCTGCGGCGGACAAACGTCGCGCTGGCGATCCTTACCTACGGCTTCGTCCTGTACGCCTCGTTCCTGACGCGCTCCGGCGTGCTGTCGAACTTCTCGGTTCACTCGTTCGTCGAAGAAGGACTCAAGGGCATCATGCTCGGCACGATGATCGTGATCCTGAGCGCGAGCGTGCTGCTGCTGCTGCTGCGCTGGCGCGATATTCCGCGCAGGCCGCTCTCCGAGGTCCTGCTGTCGCGCCATACGATGTTCGTGCTGATGATCCTGACGTTTGTGGTGCTGGGCGTGGTGATCTCCTTTGGCAACTCGATGCCGTGGATCACCTCGATCCCTGGCCTGAGCTTCCGGCTGGAGCGCATCGTGCGTCAGGTGTTTCCGATCGATGATGGGACCCTCTTCAACGGGCAGCCGCTCGGCGATGGACGGTTTTCGCTCACGCCGGAGTTCTTCACGCAGACAACGCCGCCGCTGGCGCTCGTCCTGGCGATGCTGATGGCGATCGGCCCGCTGCTCGGCTGGCGCGATACGAGCGCGCCACGGCTGCTGCGTCTGCTGCGCTGGCCGTTTGCGCTGGCGGTGCTGCTGACCAGCGTCGGCATCCTGCTCGGCGTGCGCGATCCGCGCTCGATGGCATTTTTGCTGATCGCCACGTTTGCCGCTGGAACCAACCTGCTGATGATCGTGCAGACGCTGCGCGCAGGCTGGCTGCGCATCGGCGGGTATCTGGCGCACGTCGGCATGGCGGTGCTGCTGGTCGGCGTGATCGGCTCGTCGGCGTATGCATCGCCCGAAGAAAAGCTGGTCCTTCCCCAGGGCGAGACACAGCGGATCTATGGGCATAGCTTCACCTTCGAGGGCTTCGAGGGACGGCCCGACAACAAACACGTGCTGCGCCTCACCGCCGACAGGGATACCGACACGCCGTTTGTCGCCCTGCCTGAGCTGTACTTCAACGAGCGCATGGGAGCCTGGGTGCGCACCCCGGCGATCCGGCGCTCGCTGTGGCAAGATCTGTACATCTCGCCAGAGGAGTACGTGCCAGCCGATGATCCCAGCACGGCGATCCTCGCGCCGGGCGAGCACGCGCAGATCGGCCCATACGCAATCCGCTTCGATCGATTTGCCCTTCAGGATCATATGGCGAGCGCCGAGTATGCGCTGATTGGCAGCACCGTGACGATCACCCACGAGAGCACGGTGCAGGTGCTCACGCCCTGGCTGCGTCTGGAGCCGGATCGTGGACGAACATCGCTGCCGGTGCGGCTGCCGGGCGGCAACGATCTGGTGCTGGAGCGCGTCAGCGCAGGCGACGAGCTGATCCGCCTGCGCGTGCTGGGGCTCGACCTGCCGGTGCTGCCAGCCCGCGCCGTGTTCACGGTCAGCGTCAAGCCAGCAATCGCGCTCGTGTGGCTCGGCGCCGTGCTGATCACGGTCGGCGGCGGTATCGCCGTTGCTCGGCGGCGCTGGGAGGTCGCAGGGGCGCGCGTGCCGCTGGTGTCGGCGGCGGAGCCGTGGAGCCAGCGCGCGTCGGGCTAAGCGACGCGCGCTGCCGCTCAGCGATAGATCGGCAGCCAGGATCGGCTGATATAGTCCGCCATAGTCATGCCCAGCATCAGCGCCAGCCAGACGAAGGCCGCTCCGGCGAAGACCCAGGTCATGCGGCTGCTGTAGCGCACATGCATGAAGTACAGAATGATCAAGACCGCCTTGGCGGCGGCGATCGAGATCGCCACCACAAAATTCAGCAGCCCCAGGTCGAAGAAGGCGACCACCACGGTCAGAATGAACAGGACAAAGAGCACCCCGAAGACCAGCAGGTACGTTCTGACCGGAATGATGTGATGCACCATCGGATCATGGTGCGACGATTGCTCACGCGGTATCCGCTGCTCGTATGGTCCCATGGCCTTACTCCCCCAGCGCGATTCCACCGATCAGATAGAGCAGCGGATACAGAAACACCCAGACAATATCGACAAAGTGCCAGTAGAGCCCGGTCATCTCGATCGGCGTGAAGTAGTGGGCGTTGAACCGACCGCGCCACGCCAGCCCGATCAGCACCGCTATAATCCCGATGCCAATAATCATGTGCAGCGCATGAAACCCGGTCATCACGAAGTACAGGTCAAAGAAGAGCGCGGCCTGGCCTGCGTGCTCGCCCTCCCAGGCAAAGGGCAGGCCCAGCAGCGGCATATGGCCCTCAAGATACTTCTCCGTGTACTCGACGCTCTTGACGCCAAGGAACACCAGGCCCAGCAGCATCGTGATCGCCAGAAAGATGATCAGCGGCCTGCGCCTGCCGGTCTGCCCGGCCCAGACGGCCAGCGCCATCGTCAGGCTGCTGGTCAGCAGCACGATCGTGTTGAGCGCTCCAAGCCGCCAATCGAGGTGGTGGCTGGCCTCGGCAAACGCCTCTGGATACGCGCCGCGATAGACCGTGTACGCCAGGAACATGCCGCCAAAGAACATGACCTCCGTCGCCAGGAAGGCCCAGGTTCCCAGCCGCGCGGACTCAAACTGCTGTTCGAGATCGTCGAAATGATGCGCCAGGTACGGCGAGCCATGCCGATCAACGGTCGCGGATAGAGGATTCGGCTCGTCCATCCGCGTTCGTGCGTCGTCCACGCCCACCTGGCCGCGAGCTATACCACTCTCAGACACGAGCAACCCCCTGCGGTAAATAGTCGTGCGGCTCCTGAGGCGAGTACGCATACGGCCCGTGCGTCACCACCGGCGTCTGCTCGAAGTTGTGCGTCGTCGGCGGTGACGAGGTCTGCCACTCCAGGCCGGTTGCCTCCCACGGGTTCGGGTCAGCCTTCCGTCCGTAGCGCAGCGACCAGACGAAATAGACCATCGGGAGGATGAAGCCAAACGCCAGGATCGACGCGCCCGCCGTGGACAGAACGTTCAACACCTGAAACTCCGGCGCGTACGTGTAGTAGCGGCGCGGCATGCCCAGGTAGCCGAGAATGAATTGAGGAAAGAAGGTCAGGTTGAAGCCGATGAAGATCGTGAACGCCGCGAACTTCGCCAGCCCTTCGGGATACATCCGCCCGCTGAACTTGGGCCACCAGAAGTGCAGCGCGGCCAGATACGCCATCACCTGCCCGCCCACCATGATATAGTGGAAGTGCGCGACGACAAAGTAGGTATCATGCACATGGACATCCACCGGCAGCGCGGCGACAAACAGGCCGGTAAGGCCGCCGATCACGAACAGGCCGATGAACCACAGAGCGTACCAGAGCGGCGTCCGGTACGCGATCGAGCCTTTGTAGAGCGTCGCCGTCCAGTTAAAGGTTTTAATCGCCGATGGAATCGCCACCAGATAGGTGATTGCCGAGAAGGTCATGCTCGCGTACACCGACTGGCCGCTGACGAACAGGTGATGGCCCCAGGCGAGAAACCCGATGATCGCAATCGCAAAGCTGGAGAAAGCGATAAATCGGTAGCCGAAGATGCGCCGCCGCGCAAAGCAGGGGATGATCTCGCTGATCACGCCCATGCCGGGCAGGATCATGATATACACCGCCGGATGCGAGTAGAACCAGAACAGGTGCTGGAACAGCACCGGATCGCCGCCCAGCGCCGGATCGAAGATGCCGATGCGCAGCAGCCGCTCGATCCCCGCCAGGGCGATCGTGATCGCGATCACGGGCGTGCCCAGCAGCATGATCAGGCTGGTGGCGTAGTGCGCCCAGACGAAAAGCGGCAGGCGGAACCACGTCAGGCCGGGCGCGCGCATCGTATGGATCGTGACGATGAAGTTGAGCCCGGTCAGGATCGACGAGAACCCGGCGATGAACGCGCCAAGGCCGGTCAGAACGACCTGGCTGTTCGACGATCTGGTGCTATACGGCGGATAGAAGGTCCAGCCGGTGTCCACACCGCCCGCCGCCATCGCCGCCACCGCAGACAGGGCACCCAGCATGAAGAGATACCAGCTCAGGAGGTTGAGTCGCGGGAACGCGAGGTCACGCGCCCCGATCATCAGCGGGAGCAGAAAGTTTCCCAGCACCGCCGGGATCGACGGGATCAGGAAAAAGAAGATCATCGTCACGCCGTGCATCGTAAACAGCTTGTTATAGGTTTCGGCCTGAACCACATCGCCCTGGGGCGTGACCAGCTCGAGGCGCAGAAGCGTGGCGAAGAAGCCGCCAACGAAAAAGAACAGCGTGATCGAGAGCAGGTAGAGGATCGCGATCCGCTTATGATCGACGGTCAGGAGCCACGATCGCCACGAGTAGTCGATGTTGAGATAATGCTTGCGCGCGCTCACCGGCGCTGTAATAGCCGCCATCCCTCAGCCTCCAATTCATTCGGGCGTTGCCGTGATTGCCGGCTCGGTCGTCTCCTCCGGCTCGGTTGTCCCCTCCGGCTCGGTCGTCTCCTCCGGCTCGAACGGTCCTGCGGTCGTCCCCAGCGACCGGATATAGTTGATCAGCTCCAGGATTTGCTCTTCGCTGACCTGGCCCTGGAAGGAGGGCATGACCGGCTGGTAGCCCTCGACGATCTTCGCGTTCGGGTTCAGGATCGACTCGCGGATGTAGCTCTCATCGGCGGTCACGCTCTGCCCGTCCTGAAGCCGCACCTCCTGGCCGAAGATGCCGGCCAGCGCCGGCCCGGCCCCGCCGCCTTCGAGCCGATGACAGCTTGCGCAGCCGAGCTGCTGAAATTGCTGCTCCCCGGCGCTGGCCGCCGATCCTGCTCCCTGTGCCGGTGCCTGCGCCACCTCCGCGCCGCCCAGCCAGGCCTCGTACTGCGCAGGCTCCATCACTACCACCCGGCCAATCATCTCGGAGTGCTCGGTGCCGCAATACTCCGTGCAGAAGAGATGGTACTCGCCCGGCTTGGTGGCCTGAAACCAGAGCGTACTGTAGCGTCCCGGCAGCACGTCCTGCTTGATCCGAAACGCCGGGATGTAGAAGCTATGAATAACATCCTGTGAGATCATGGTGAGCTTGATCGGACGGCCAACCGGGATGTGCAGCTCGTTAATTTCCCGCTGCCCCGTCGGGTGCTGCAACTTCCACATCCATTGTTTTCCGGTGGCCGTGAACTCAAGCGCGTTGGCGGGCGCGCGCTGCATGTTGAAGTAGAGGATCGCCGCCCAGGCATACACCGCCAGCGCCAGCACCGTCGGAACGGTCAGCAGGACAAGCTCAAACCTGGTGTTGTGCGAGACAGGCCGCGATCGGTCGGCCCTCGCGCCGCGCCGGTATTTGACGCCGAAGTACACCAGCAGGCCCACGACGAGCAGCGTGAACACGGCGGAGAGCCCGATCAGGACAAAATATAAGGCATCCACCTGCGGCGCGACCGTGGAGGCTTGATCAGGAAACAGCGGAAATCCCCACATACTCCCTCACCCGCTCCCCGTCAGGGCTGAGAGCCGGGGACTCGCCCAGCGCTCCCGTTGCTGATAGGGCACAACAAACATCGACACCGAAACACGGCCTGGTACCGGATAGCCAATCGACGAGCACCGCGCGAGAGGCGCGCGCCGCGATCTGCGCTCCGCGAGCCGCTATCCTCCGGGCACGGCCCGCACCTTCACCCGCCGCTCACGGCGGACCAGCACGGCAACAAAGCCGCCGACCACCAGCAGCATCGCGAGGCTCGCCAGGCGCACGACGCTCAGCACGACGACCTGATACGTTCCGGTGGTCGGGTCGTAGCGATAGCACCGCAGCAGCACCTTGTCGATCGGCGAGCCGATCTTACCGGCGGATGCCTCTACCAGACTGAGCCGCAGATCGGTCAAGGAATACTGCAACCCATACAGGTACCGGGCGATCTTGCCCTGGGGCGTCAGAACCAGCAGGCCGCCCGGATGCGAGTACTGATCCTGCCGGGGATCGTAGGCGTAGCGGAAACCGACGGTCTGCGCCAGACGATCGATCGCCTCGTGGGTGCCGGTGAGAAAATGCCAGCCGTCGGCGGTGCGCGCCAGGCCGTGGTGCTGGAGGAGCGCCTGCTTCTTGGCCGCCGCGAGCATCGGCGTTTCGCGCGGATCGATGCTGACCGTCACCACGTCGAAGTGCTGGCCGATCCGCAGCGAAAGGCGGCGCAGGTTGGCAGCCAGCTCGTTGAGCACCACGCCGCACAGATTCGGGCACTCGTAGTAGGCCAGCACCAGGATTGTGGGCCGCGCGCCAAGGTAGCGGCCAAGCTGAGTCGAGCGTCCCATCTCATCCCGAAACGCGAGATCGAGCGGCACCTGCGCGCCGACCTGCTGGTCGAAGGCCGCCGCAGCCAGCAGATCTTCGGGTCGGCCAGGGTCGGCCCGCGCCGGGCTAGCCAGCGCGACGAGCAGCAGCAGCGGCATGACCACCAGCGCGGCGCGGCGCGTCCAGACGCTCCGCCCGCCGATCCGCGCGCGGCGATCCGCGCTGCCGATTGTTCCATTCCGGCGCATCACCTCGTTGGCTCCGCTGTTGCCTCGACCTCCGGCTCCACGGTTGCTTCCAGCGCTGGCTCCGGCGTGCCCTCCGCCTCCTGGCCCCCTTCGCTTTCCAGCTCATGGCCCTCTTCGATGACGAACGGTACGGTGCCGTCTGGCCTGGCCGGGATGCGACCGGGCTGCGCCATCATCTCCAGCGCGCGGTCGATCGGGATTCTGACGACTCCGGTCGCACGATCGACCCATCCGTACGTGGTCAGCAGCTCGTGCTCGGCGGCGGTCGCCTGCTGAAGATCCTGGGACGGATCGACCTGAAGGCGCGGTCCCTGGGCGGCCTGCGGCGTGGTCGCCAGCAGCGGCGGCGCTTGATCCGCCTGCGCCCGACGCGCGCTCAAGTAGCTGAACAGGCCCCACACGATCAGGTAGGTGACAACGAGCATGACGAGCATGCCGATCCCGACCATGGTGATCCC
Organism: Herpetosiphonaceae bacterium; assembly: GCA_036374795.1. Lineage (NCBI taxonomy): Bacteria > Bacillati > Chloroflexota > Chloroflexia > Herpetosiphonales > Herpetosiphonaceae > Herpetosiphonaceae bacterium. The sequence continues at coordinate 37,551 of DASUTC010000090.1, read as the reverse complement.
TGCGGGCGTCGCATCCCGAAACTCATGATCGACATGGTGCGGCTCGTCCACGACGGTCTGTTGTCCTGGTTGATCCACGGGTGGCCTCGCTTCTTGCCTGTTCGGCTGCTTGTTGACCAGACGACCTATGCCAAGGAAGACAAGTAGGCCGATGACGAACCGTATAATCTCGCGAACCTTCAGCTTCATATGACGCCTACCACACGCGCCCGCCGGCTGCGGCGGCGCTAATGATGCGCTGCCTCGCGCAGACGGACGTCATGCGCCGGAATGATTGGACGCCCCTTGAGCTGCCACACGAAGACGGCCAGCCACAGACCGCCGATGCCAAGGATCGCCGCCAGATCCAGCCAGTGAATGCTCAGCCCCGACTGATGAAACGCCGGAACGATCAGCCAGAAGACCTCGATCAGATGCATCACGAAGATCAAGGCCGCGACGCGCCCCAGCACGCGAATCCGGCGCTTGTTCTGGCGGGAGAGCAGCAGCAGAAACGGGAGCACGAACTGAAACACGATCAGCGCCAGAGCAATCCACTCCCAGCCGCCCGACTGACGGCGGAGAAACCACGGCACCTCCTCCGGCAAGTTCCCCGACCAGGCGATCAGATACTGCGAGAACGACACATACGCCCACAGCATCGTAAACGCCAGCAGCAGGTTGCCCAGGTCGTTGAAGCGCTGCGGCGTCACCAGATCCGCAAGCGGCCTGCGGTCGCCGAAGAGCGCCACGACCATGATCATAAACGCGAAGGTCAGCAGCCCCTGCCCGATGACAAAGATGATGCCGTACATCGTCGAAAACCAGTGCGGCTCAAGCGACATGCCCCAGTCGAAGGCCGCGAAGGTCATCGTGATGAAGTACACCAGCAGCCCGAACCGGCTCAGCATTTTCAGCCGATCATCCAGCGCGGGATTGCCCGTCCGATCCTGCTCGGACGACCACCGGTTCCAGACGGCCAGCAGCGCGATCCACACGCCGAAGTAGATCGCCGTGCGGATCAGAAAGAAGGGAACGTTCAGATACACGCTCTTTTGCCGCAGCACCGCATCGCGCTCAAGCACCTCAGGCCGCGCCCACTCGTACACCTGCTGCATGCCGAAGACGAGCGGCACGAACAGGAGCAGCATCAGCGGCAGCGTGCGCGCGCCCGCCTCAAGCAGGCGGCGGATCAGCAGGCCCCAGCCGCCGCCTGAGACATGCTGAAGCAGCAGCACCGAGAAGCAGCCGAGCGCAAGGCCAGCCCAGAATAGATAGGCGAAGAGGTAGGACTGGAAGAACTGCGCCGGGCTGAGGAAGGCGCCCAGCAGGCAGAGCGCCACGCCGATCACACCGGCGATCAGTGCGCCCCGCTGAATCCGATCCAGCGGCGGTCGCAGCATGTCAGGCTGGTCCATCATGGCGCTCCCTGTAGCTGTTGGCGTTCCTCCGGCGGCACATCCTCGATCTGCGCGTTCTGGCTCAGTTGCAGCGCGCGAATATAGGCGACGATCGCCCAGCGATCCTCCACCGGAATGCGGTAGTCGTAGGGATACATCCGGCCAAAGCCGTTGGTGATCACGTCGAAGTAGTGGCCGACCGGAGCATCGCGCAGGCGATCCTGGTGCAAGGATGGCGGAGCCGGAAAGCCACGCTGCACAACCACGCCGTTGCCGTTGCCCGACAGACCATGACACGGCGCGCAGAAGACGTTGTAGCGCTGCTGGCCGCGCTCCAGCACCTCACGAGTCGCCGGAAACGGCAGTTCGTTGACTAGCTGATCGCCGTCCTTGCCGGTGGTAAGCTGCGCGTCGGGCCGAAGCTGGCCGCGCGCGACCGTATTAGCCACCGGCTGGCGCGAGGATTGTCGATCCGCGAAGAACGTGCTGCGCTCATACGGCTCGTAGCGATATTGATCGCGCATATTCATGCCGCACCCGACCATGAAGAGCAGGCACAGCGTGATCCACCCGGCTCCGAGGAGCCTCCGAGATCGCAGCCTGAAGCGTGAAGATCGCCTGATAGCCGTCATAGCTTGTCCTCGACGCTGCCGGGCAGGAGCCGCACCGGTCCCTTCCGGCAGCCTGCCAGCTCACGGTTCAACCTCGGATACCTCGTGAGGCTCCAGACTCTCAAGAAATTGTCTGGTCGCGCTGCGATCGAACTTGGGATCGGTAGCTTCGATGCACAGAAAGAAATGGGTTCGCGACGCCAGCTCGAAGCTTGGCACGTTGAAGAGCGGGTGATACGGCTCCGGCAGGCCGTTGAGGCCGAGCATCCCGACTACTGCCGCAAGCGCGCCAAACAGGATCGTCAGCTCAAAGGTCACGGGGATGAACTGCGGCCAGCTATTATACGGACGACCGCCGATATTGAGCGGATAGCTGATCGTCGCCGAGTAATATTGCATGAAAAACCCGACGAGCGCGCCCAGAATACCGCCGATCAAGACGATCCACGGCAGGCGAACACCACGGTGGCCCAGGACCTCAGGCAACCCATGCACGGGAAACGGCGTATAGGCATCCATGCGCCGGTATCCTGCCGCATAGGCTCGCTCCGCTGCCGTCAGCAGCTCCTCAGGATGGTCGAAGACGGCCACCATGCCGTAGAGAGAAGGCTTGCGCTTCGCCATAGCCGGACCTCACTCCTCAATGTGCCTGCTCAGGCATGAGCTTTTGCCGCTCCGCGCGCTCTTCTGTTTCGGTGAGCAGCTCGCGCATCTCAAAGATCGAGATCACCGGCAGCACCCGCACGAACAAGAAGGTCAGCGTCAAGAAGAGTCCGATCGTTCCCACGAACATCGACCAGTCCCAGACCGTCGGGGAGTACATCGCCCACGACGACGGGAGGAAATCGCGGTGCAGGCTGGTGACGATGATCACAAAGCGCTCCAGCCACATGCCGACGTTGACGAACATGGCGATGATCCACAGCGCGATCGTGTTGGTGCGGAAGCGCTTGAACCAGAGGAGCTGCGGCGCGAGCCCGTTGCAGATGATCAGCGCCCAGTAGTAGGGGCCGTACGGGCCGTTGATCCGGTTGAAGAGCATGTACTGCTCGAACTCGTTGGCGCTGTACCAGGCCATGAACAGCTCGACCATGTAGCTGTAAAAGACGATCAGGCCGGTCGCCAGCATGATCCACGCCATATTCTCCAGGTGACGCATCGTGATGAAGTCTTGCAGCCGATAAAATCGGCGCAGCGGAATCGAGATCGTCAGCACCATCGCGAAGCCGGCAAAGATCGCGCCGGCGACGAAGTAGGGCGGAAAGAATGTGGCGTGCCAGCCGGGGATGATCGCGACGGCAAAGTCAAAGCTGACGATCGTATGCACCGACAGCACCAGCGGCGTCGACATTGCGGCCAGCAGCAGATAGGCCGTCTGGTAGCGCTGCCAGTGCCTGGCCGAGCCGCGCCAGCCCATCGAGAGCAGGCCATACACAATCTTGGCCCCTCGGCTGCGCGTCCGATCACGCAGCGTCGCCAGGTCGGGGATCAGCCCGACGTACCAGAACAGCAGCGAGACAGTGGCATAGGTCGAGACGGCGAACACGTCCCAGAGCAGCGGGCTGCGCCATTGCGGCCACAGCGCCAGGGTGTTCGGATACGGAAACAGCCAGTAGTCCAGCCAGGGTCGGCCCGTGTGCAGCAGGGGATACAATCCGGCGCAGGACACCGCGAACAGGGTCATCGCCTCGGCGAACCGATTGATCGAGGTGCGCCACTCCTGGCGCAGCAGCAGCAAGATCGCCGAGATCAGCGTTCCGGCGTGGCCGATGCCGATCCACCACACGAAGTTGAGAATATCGAACGCCCAGGCGACGGGGATGTTATTGCCCCAGATGCCCGGCCCACGCACCAGTAGCCAGGTGATCGCCAGCAGCAACAGCATCATCAGGGAAAAGCTGATGGCGAAGCCGACGAACCAGGCGATGGGCGTGCGCCGGGTCAGCACGATCGAGCTGATATGGTCGGTGATCGATCCGTAGGTATGGCCCGGACCGATCAGGGGTGCGGCTCGTCTCACGTCGCCCGGTTCTTGGATAGGTTCGGTTGCCATCGCGCTTCTCCGTTCCGCTCTCACTCGTGCTCGGTTGGTTGGGCCGCCGCAGCCTCGATCTCAGGATTCGGATTCCGCAGCCGTGCCAGGTAGGTCGTGCGTGGCTGTGTGCCCAGCTCGGCCAGCAGGCTATAGTTGAGCGGCTGCTCTTTGAGCCGCCTGACCTGGCTTTGCTCGTCGTTGATATTGCCAAAGATAATCGCCTGGGTCGGACACGCCTCCTGGCAGGCCGTCTTCACCTCGCCGTCGCGGATCGGGCGGCCCTCCTTCTTGGCCTCGATCCGCGCGGCGTTGATCCGCTGCACGCAGTAGGTGCATTTTTCCATCACGCCGCGCTCGCGCACCGTCACATCCGGATTCGACAGCAGTTGCAGCACCGGCGCGTCGCCTGCTTTGAGGCCGTACTGCAAATAGTTGAAGCGCCGGACCTTGTAGGGACAGTTGTTCGAGCAGTAGCGCGTGCCGATGCAGCGGTTGTAGGTCATTTCGTTCAGTCCCTCGGCGCTGTGGCTGGTCGCCTCGACGGGACACACCGGCTCGCAGGGTGCCTTCTCGCAGTGCATGCACGGCACCGGCTGGAAATAGGTGGCCGGATCGTCCAGGCTGCCCTCGTAGTAGCGGTCGACCCGCAGCCAGTGCATCTCGCGGCTGCGCAGCACATCGGTTTTGCCGACGATCGGGATGTTGTTCTCGGCCTGGCAGGCGATCATGCAGCGGTTACAGCCGATGCATGCGTTGAGATCGATCGCCATGCCCCAGCGATTGCCGGTGCTGTAGTCGTACTCAGGATACAGCGACGGCGGCTCCTCGACGACGTGCTCGCCCTCGGCCTCCTGCTCGGCGTGCGGCGCGATCTCCATCTCGGCCACGAAATCGGGGTGCTGGATGTATTGCTCAAGCGTCCCGGCGCGCACCAGATGGCGGTTCTCCATCGTATGATGGGTCTGCGTGGTGGCAAGCGGATACGGCTCGCCAAGCGAGCTGATCTCAAGGCCGGAGCCAAACCAGGGCGCGTCCGCCGTGCGCAGGGCATAGGCGTCGAAGCCGACACCGCTGCCGATCGTGCCGGCCCGCCTGCGCCCATAGCCAAGCTGCACCGTGACCGAGTCATCGGGATGTCCGGGCAGAATCCAGATCGGCGCGCGCACGCTCTGCCCCCGATAGCGCAGCTCGATCATCCGGCCATTCGCGCGGCTCAGCGTTTCCAGGTCTTCGGCGGTCGGGTTGTTCGGATCGGCGACCTGAAGCCCAAGGCGCTGGATCGCGGTGCGCGCGCTGATCAGGGCGGCGTTATCCCAGGTCAGCAAGGTCAGCGGCCTGGGCAACTCCTGAAGCCAGCCGTTGTTCGCATAGCGCCCGTCCCACAGCGACGGATCGGGCCGGAAGTTGATCTCCAGGCCCTCGGCGGCTTGCGCGGGCGCCGCCTGCGCAAAGCCCGATCGCACGGATACCTGGACCGGCGGCAGCGCCGAGTCCGGGATCAGGCCCTCGTGGAGCGCCTGCCGCCACGCCTGATCGTCGGCCAGGTTCTGGCCCCGCCAGTACTCGCGCACAATCTCGTAGCTCGAGCGGGCAGGCTGCCCAAGCACGGTTGCCAGTAGCTCATGCGCCGACTTCCCGCCATACAGCGGCGCGATTAGCGGCTGGACGATCGACACCGTGCCGTCGAAGGCGCGCGCGTCGCTCCAGGCTTCCAGGTCATGCGTTTCCGGGATGTGCCAGTGGCACTCTTCCGACGTTTCATCGTCGTACAGGCTCAGGTGGACGCGGAACGGCACCTGGCGGAGCGCGTCGCGGAAGTTGAGATCGACCGGCGCGGTAAAGACCGGGTTGCCGCCGAGGATGATCAGCGTTCGGACCCGCCCGGCGGCCATATCGCCGACAAGCTCCCGCAGCGATTGCATCTGGTCGACCGGACTGGACTCGACCGGCGCGGTGTACTGCACGGTGGTGCCCACATTGCCCAGCGCTTGATTCATCGCATGAGCCAGCGCATGCACGATCGGCGGCTGCCAATCGCCGGCCAGCACGATGCTCCTGCCGCGACTCTGTTGCAGATCGCGCGCCAGGGCAGCCAGCCACTCGGCGGGCACCTCGGACGGGACGGTGCCGCCGCCTGCCTCGGCCACGCCCACCTGCTGCGCGATAGCCCTGGCGAAGCTCTCGATCTGGCTGGCCCGCAGCCGCAGCCGGTGATCGGCCATCGCCCCGGTAATCGTCGGCGTGCTCTCGACGACGTACAGGCGATTCATCTCGTTCTGGCCGCTCGACACGCGGCGCTTGTCGATGAACTCACGGGCGTAGCGCAGGCTGCCCGGATCGGACAGCAGGAAGTCGGCGTCGAGCGCCAGAATCCGGTCAGCCTGGTCGAAGCGGTAGACGGTATTCACGTTCTGCCCAAAGGCGAGATTGCCGCCCGCTCGCACGTTGTGCTGTCCGACCGACTCATACTGGTGCCATCTGGCTGACGGAAACTCGCTGAGCAGCGTCTCCAGTTGGCTGGTCAGCGTGGGCGAGGTGATGGTTTCCGTCAGGATGCGCAGCCCCGCGCCTCCGCCAGCGCGCTGCTCCTGGATCTGGGTGGTCAGGGCGGCGACAAACGCATCCCAGCCGCTGATCCGCCCGACGTTGCTCACCGCCTGGGAGCGGTCGGGATCGTAGAGCGTCAGCACCGAGGCCTGCGCAAAGACATCGGTGGCGCCCAGGCTGGCGGGATGGCGGGGATTGCCCTCCACCTTCGTCGGACGCCCCATGTGGCTTTCGACGAGGACGCCTCTGGCAAAGCCGCCGAGCTGCAAGGCGGTCGCATAGAAGAGGGGCTTGCCGGGCACAATCTCCTCCGGCGCCTCGACATACGGCACGATCTTCTCGGCAGGCTGCGGCCCGCACGCGCTGAGCCCGGCGAGCGCCAGCGACGCGCCCATCAATTTCAAGAACGACCGGCGGCTGATCGGTCCCATCCATCCTGCGGCCTGCCGTGGAAACTCACGGCGCAGCAGCTCCTCGAACTCGTCGCTCGCGGCCAGCTCTTCGAGCCCGCGCCAGTACTGTTGTCCCTGGAGCCCCGCAAGCCGAGCGCGGGCCGCCGCCAGATCGAGAGGTTGGTTATGCGTGTCTTTCATCATCGCCATCACCGGTGGCAAATAGAACAGTTCAGCAACTGCGCCTTGTTGATCTGATATTCCTGCACGAGCCTCTGTCCGAGGGCAAGCTGATCCTCCTCCGGTACCCATTCCATGTTGAGCACCTCCTCGCGCGGTCGGATAAAGCGCTCTGGCTCACGGTGGCACGCGACGCACCACTCCATGGTCATGGGCTGTGCCCTGCGCATCAACGGCATCTGATCAACCCGCCCGTGGCAGGTGACACAGCCGACGCCCTTCTGCACATGGATACTATGATTGAAGTACACGAAATCAGGCAGATCGTGGACCCGGTTCCACTCGATCGGCTGGCCGGTCTGGAAGCTATCGCGCACCGGCTGGAGCATGGGCGCGTCGGCCCAGATCTGCGAGTGGCAGGTCATGCAGGTTTCGGTTGGGGGAATGCCAGCGGAGGATGACGTTTCTACCGAGGTGTGACAGTAGAAGCAGCTAATCCCGTCGCCCCCGACGTGGGTCTGGTGGCTGAAGGGCACGGGCTGCTCAACATGCGTCGTGACGGCAGTTCGATACGGCGATCGGGTGTACGTTCCGGCGAACCAGGCGAGGCCGGCCAGGAATGCGATACCGCCGATGATACTGACTTTGGCGATGGTATTGGCGGCAGGATGGAAGACTTGAGACATTGCGCCCCCTTACCGCGTTTTCAAGGCGATGTCTGGGACGCAATTGCGGCGGTGTGTTATATGCCGACAAAACCGACGCTATCCATCTTATACGTATCTTGATGAGGTGTCAATCATATCATCTCGGTTGCGTGCGTCGTCAATGTCTGGCAGGCGCGCGCACCGATCAGGCGACCGGCTGGCGGAGCATGGCGGCACCACCGATCAGGGCGTGACGAACGTCGGCGCGCTACTGGCCGCCGATGCTCTGCACCAGCACCTCACCCGCCGTCATCGTGGGCGGGCCAAGGATAACCGATATTAAATTCCTCGCAACCCAGTCGGCAGCCATGTCGTGCGATGCTTCCGCCCCGGCTCGATCTTCAAAGACGCTCACGGTCACGACGACGCTGTTTCCGGCGTTGATGAGGTAGTAGGCTACGAATCCCGGACCAGTGCGGATGATCGGCACGAAGCCCTCGTTGACGCGACGTGCCATTTCGTTGACCAAGCCAGGCTCGACGTTGTACCACCGCAGAGCTGCGTACATGGCGTGCTCCTTTTCTCGTCCATCGCGGCGCGATAGGCGCGGATCGAAACCAGCTCAAGACGTGAGAGCGACGATGAGAAAACCACGAACACCAGGGCGCGACCGGTCGATGTTCGTGCCTGCTCGTTGTTCTCGCCAGGAGCAGGTTTTGCCGCGTGCCAGCCTGTGCTGCAATCGTACCTGCCCCGTCAACCAGCACCGCATTGCCCACGGTGATAGCAGGAATCGAGCCAATGGTGACGGCTTTGAGCGGAGGGCAGGAATCGAACCGATGGTGACGGCTCCGAGCGCCAGGGCGTGTCGTGCGGCATTCCTGGTGCCTGGGTTTCCTGATCGGGGCGGATGCGCGACGTAGTCCATTCGCCTGCCCCGTCGATGGGCCTGACGTTGTAGATGGAATGACCCAATCAGCGAGAAACGGTCCGCTCTCGAACGGCGTGATGCATGAAGGGCGTTCCCAGCGTCATCGGCGATCCCGGTCGCTCTGTCTGTGGCAGCCCCGATTGGGGCGCTGTAAACCGATCGGCGCTGGCGCTGGTGTTTCAACCAGGACAGGGTTGTGCTGGAAGGTGAACCGACCATACGCCGACGAGGCTATCCCGGCCATCAGCAGCCTCTCCTCATCCCGCAGCCTGCCGCGTCACCAGCGCACCAGCGCCTCGTTGGACGCTCGTGTGCGTATGATGTTTGGTACACTGACCATTGCGATCAGCACGGACTCTGACGAATCCTGGTGGAGGTTGTATGAACACGATCCTTACCAACCTCAGGTCATCCGCGATCATCGGCGCAATCCTCGTGCTTCCGTTCCTGATCCTTGAATTGGTTAACAGGAGCGGTTTCCATGAGGCGTTTCCGATCATGCTCTTCGGCATATTGTGGCTCCTGCCTGTAGGCGTCATGCTCCTCCTCACGCCAATCGTAAACAACCTACGGGCGGGAAAGAGCATTATGGTCAATCCCCGCAGCCTGGTGCTCAGGGGCGCGTGTGTGATCCTCCTCACCTGGCTGTGGGGCAGCATCCTGCTTGACCAACTGCCTTGCTTTCTGGGTGTTCCGAATTGCGACTAATGAGGCAGCGCAGTGCTGGCGTTTTCAGTTTTATCTCCGATGCTGCACAACTGCACTGCTCACGCCCAACGCATCGGTGCCCGCGCTGCCGCTCCGCGCCCCAAACCGTGGGCCATGTTCATCGGTGCTGCGCTCTCAACAGTCGTGCTATCGCTGGAGTGGCTCCATGTTCAATGTCTGTCCTCACTGCGGCCTGTACTCAGACGAGAAAACCATTGACCCACGCGGGCCGTTTGCGATATGTCCTGCCTGCGGCTATCAGCATCGCTTTGTCCAATTGCCGTTATTCATCGTCACGGGGGCCAGTGGAGCCGGGAAATCAGCCATCGCTCTCGCGCTCGCTCCGGCGCTCCCTGAATGCGTCGTGCTGGACAGCGACATCTTATGGCGGCCAGAGTTTGCGACGCCCGCAGATCAGTACCGGAGTTATCGGAATATGTGGCTTCGGGTCGCCAAGAATATTGGGCAGGCCGGACGACCGGTGGTGTTATGCGGCACGGCATTGCCGGAGCAGTTCGAGTCGTGTCCCGAACGGCGGTACTTCACCGCGCTCCACTACCTTGCCCTGGTCTGTGATGATGCGGTCTTGATGCACCGCCTCGCGGCGCGTCCACCCTGGCGGGGCGCTGATACGACAGCGTTTATCCAGGCGATGGTGACATTCAACCAGTGGCTGAAGATGCATGCGGCAACGACGAATCCACCCCTGAGCTTGCTGGATACCACAGGCCGTACCATCGAGCACACTGTTGCGCTGGCGCGAGATTGGATACGGCCTCGCTTAGCGTGAGGGGGACAGCGGGCAGCCACCGAACCAGGCGATCGACCCGACCGCTGCGAACGGTCGCGCAAGGCAGCCGCCCCACCCACGCGCGTCCAGTGAGCACCAGAAACAGGCCGCCCTGTGAGTCGACGGCCTGCGTCTGGCGGCGGGTTCGTTGCTGTTAGCGGTAGAGGCGGGTGGGGAGCCACGTGCGCATCGCCTCACCCCAGCGGATCTTAGGGAACCGCCACTGCCAGCGGCGGGCGTGGCGCGGAGGTTGTCGGAGGGGGCTGGTGCCGTGTTCCATCACCCACAGGTAGAGGTCGGTATCGGTGCGATCGGGGAGGTGCCGCCGCACGTCGCTGGCGCGGATCACCGACACGAGCGGGGCATAGACCGTGTCGTACCAGTCACAGACGGCCTCCTCGCTGCTCACGGACACCCCGCGCACCGCGCTCTGGCAGATGCGTTGCCAGTTGATATGTCGGATCAGCTCCAGGTACCCGCCCAGGTCGCTCACTTCTATGCCGCTCCCTGGCCGCAGCAGGCCAAGGTTGGTCCACGCGAAGAAATCGGCCTGCTCTTCCAGGCGGATCAGATCCGTCACCGCCAGATCCGGCGTGAGCGGTACGTCAATCACCAGCTCCGTCACATGCGCCCGGATGTCAACTTGCCCTGATTGTCGCGCGACGGAGACGCGGTGGTTGCCATCGGTGACGAAGTAGATCCCGCTCAGTTGATACAGGTCCACCGGGGGGAGTTCCATATGCCGCGCGCGGGCGCGGCTCACCTGTTTCCAGCGATCCGCCGTGCGTGCTGTGCGCGGTCGAAATCGGCGATCGAACTCGCGATAGCGACCCTGGCTCCCGACAATCGCGGCCAGGGGCACCATTCGGATACCTCGGTCGTACTGACCACGGACCACGAGGCGGGCGCGCACCTCGGCAAACGGCAGCAGCTCACGCGGGGTGCGGTGGAGGCGGTCGAGGAGCGCGTCCACACGTGCCCGGCGCCTGGCCGCGGCAAAGTCCGCATCGGCGGGATTCTCGATGTGGGGTGGGATGAGCATCATGTCAACCTTTCCCGTGCGCGTGCTGTCCGAAGGTCGTCGGTCGGAGGCGGTATGTCCGCGGACGCGCACCCGGCGCGGTGGATCGCGGCCCAGCAGATGTATCGTCGAGCATCGGCAGATCGTACGCCGCAACAGGCGGCGTGGTTCACGACCGTAGATCACGCGGACCGGTTCCATGGAAGATCAATGCGGGCGTGAACCAAAAATCATCGGAGCGCTCGTGTGGGGCTGTGCGAGATCCACGGACGCTGCCCCATCCAGCCACGGGGGTGGCTCACCTCCTGCCGCTGCGTGGCGTGCGTTCGCGCGGGTGCCGGGCGCGTCCGAGAAGATCGCCACGCCAGCGGGATAAGCACCGCCGCGACCACGGCATTACACCAGAAGGCTGCTGAGTCGCCTCCTCGACGATACGCGCTCGCAATGACCTGAAACGATTGTCGTTCGCCAGCACCATTGACAAATCATCAGCTATATTATATATTATATCATCCAATTATATATAATATCTAATTTTCCTTCGCCCGCAGGCCCTCGACATCCCCAGCCACTTCAAGCGTGCCAGGACCGCTAAGGAATGATCGCAGCGATAGGCGGTCAAGCCGACGAACTAAGACTAAGGAGGTAGCTAGTGAAGCAGCGCCATACGATCCTTCGAGCGATCCAGATCGTTGTCTCCGCGATTCTGATGGTGACGACCGTGCCGTTGAGCGTCGCGGGCAGCAGCGCCACGGCGCTGGCAGCATCGTCATCAGCGACGGTCATGAACCTGAACTTCGACTTTGGCTCAGCATCGAGTCCGGTCGCGGCGGGGTATCAGCAGGTTACGAACACGATGCTCTACACCGCCGAGCGCGGATTTGGGATCGAAGGTACGGCGACCTTTCGCGACCGAGGCGCGCCTGACGATCTGCGCCGCGATTTTACCAACGGCACCTACGGCTTCACGGTTGACCTGCCGAGCGGCGACTACGCCGTCAACGTTATCTCCGGCGACCACATCGCGTCCAATGCAACCACCGTCGCGATCGAGGGCGTAGCGCGGGGCACGATCTCGTCGACGACCGGCAATTTCTCTGCGCTGACTACGATTGTCAACGTGGCGGACGGCCAGATGAACTTCAGCTTTGGCCGGGATGGTCGCGTTAACGCGATCGAGATCGTTCCATCCTTCGCGCCAGCCGGCCTGCATATTGTTGGAATGTCCCCGACCACCGAGCCGTCGGTGACGATCGGCTGGGATGCCGTGGACGGCGCGGCCAGCTACCGTATCTACCGCGCGCTCGCAGGCCAGACAGCCTTTATCCGGATCGGCAGCTCGCCCAACACCGCATACACCGATACGAGCGTCGAGCTGGGACTGACCTATGTGTATACGGTCACGCAGGTCGGCAGCACGGGGATCGAGTCGGCCCAGAGCGAGCCGCTGACTGTCGCCGTGAAAGACACCACGGTACCGGCACCACGCGCGCCAACAGGTCTGCGCATCGAAGCGGCGCGGCAGGACACGATCACGCTTGCATGGAACGCGGTTGCCGATGCGCTGCGCTACTATGTGTACCAGTCGAGCGCCGCAGATGGCCCGTTCGTCAAGGTCGCGACCACCGTGGAGCCGACCTACGCCGATAGCACGACGCCGAAAACGGCGAACGCATATTATCACGTCGTCGCCGTAAACCAGGGCGGATTGTCCAGCCCATCGAACATCCTCCGCACGCCGATCACCAGGACTCCCCTGCGGCAGATGGAGCAGCTCGACCGTGGCCTGGTTGCCGTGCGCGTCGACGGCGGCGTGCTGGTGAGCTGGCGCATGCTCGGTACCGATCCGCCGAATATCGCCTTCAACCTGTACCGCGATGGACAGATGGTACATCCCACGCCGATCACGTCGAGCACCACCTATCTCGATGCGACCGGAGCCGACAGCGCGACCTACTCGGTACGGGCGATCGTCAACGGGACCGAGCAGGCAAGCTCGGAGAGCGTGGGCGTGTGGGCAACCAACTACCGTGACATTCCGCTCCAGCGGCCTGCCGACGGCACAACGCCGGATGGTGTCGCCTACAGCTACCGCGCGAATGACGCCAGCGTCGGCGATCTCGACGGCGATGGGCAGTACGAGATCGTGCTCAAGTGGGACCCGTCCAACTCAAAGGATAACTCGCAGGCAGGTTACACCGGCGACGTCTTCCTCGACGCTTACACGCTTGCAGGTGCGCGGCTGTGGCGGATCGGCCTCGGCAAGAACATTCGCGCTGGCGCGCACTACACGCAGTTCCTGGTCTACGATTTCGACGGCGATGGTAGGGCTGAGGTGGTGGCGAAGACCGCCGACGGCACGACGGACGGAGCGGGAGCCGTGATCGGGAATGCCGCAGCCGACTACCGCAACGCCAGCGGCTACATTCTGTCGGGGCCGGAATATCTGACGGTCTTCGACGGAGCGACCGGGCGCGCGCTGGCGACGACGAACTACGAGCCGCCGCGTGGGAACGTGAGCGCCTGGGGCGACAGCTACGGCAACCGGGTCGACCGCTTCCTGGCGGGCGTGGCGTATCTCGACGGCGAACGACCGAGCTTTGTGATGGCGCGCGGCTACTACACGCGGACAGTTCTGGCGGCCTACGACTGGCGCGATGGGCAGCTTACGAAGCGGTGGGTCTTCGATAGCAACGTGGCAGGCAGCGCCTACGCCGGGCAAGGCAATCATAATCTCAGCGTTGCCGATGTCGATGGCGATGGACACGATGAGATCACCTATGGCGCGATGGCGGTGGACGACGACGGCACCCCGCTCTACACCACCGGCCTGGGCCACGGCGACGCGATGCACCTGAGCGATCTCGACCCTGCGCGGCCCGGTCTGGAGGTGTTCCAGGTCCACGAGGACCGAAATGCGCGCTCTGGGATCGAGTTCCGTGACGCCGACACCGGCGAGACGATCTGGGGCGTCTTCACCGGGCAGGACACTGGCCGTGGCGTGGCCGCCGACGTCGATCCGCGTCACAACGGTGCTGAGGCGTGGGCGATCAGCGGTGCGTGGAATAGTCCGGTCGGTGGCCTCTACACCGCCCAGGGCCAGAAACTCTCCACCAGCATTCCGCCCGCCAACTTCGCGATCTGGTGGGACGGCGATCTGCTCCGCGAAGTGCTCGACCATAGCTATGCAGATGCACTCGGCGCGGGCGTCGGCACGATCGGCAAGTGGGATTACCAGAATAGCCGGACGGTTAACCTGCTGACCGCCGAGGGAACGTACTCGAACAACGGGACGAAGGGAAATCCCAGCCTCCAGGCCGACATCCTGGGCGACTGGCGCGAGGAGGTGATCTGGCGAACCGAGGACAGCAGCGCGCTGCGGTTGTTCACGACACCCTACGTCACGGAGCACCGCTTCACAACGCTGATGCACGATCCGGTGTACCGGCTGGGCATTGCGTGGCAGAACATCGGCTACAACCAGCCGCCGCACGTCAGCTACTATCTGGGCGAAGGCATGGCGCAGCCTGCGCGGCCACGCATACGCACAGGCTCGGTAGTTCCAGCCTCGGTCGACATCGATCCCGACGTCTGGAACGTCAAGACGCCCAATACAAGCCCGCGCAGCGCGACGCTGTATGTCGAGCTTCCTCACGGCGACGATGTAGCACATGTAGTCGGCTCCACGGTGCGCGTCTTCGCCGACGGCAAGGCGATCGAGGTGCAGCCATCCCCGATGGAGCGGGGCGACTACAACGGCAACGGGATTCCTGATCTGATGCTCAAGGTTGATGGTCGTGCGTTCGGGAGCGTCCTCGCCGGGTATAGCGGCAGCGTCGAGGTGAGCATCATCGGCTACTTCGTCGACGGTCGCGCCTTCGCCGGGAGTGACCTGGTGCAGATCGTTCACACGCAGGAGTAGGAGGTGCGGCGTGGGACGGGACAGCCTTCGGGAGAGCGGTCCTGTCTGGCGTGTCTTGCGCGGCGATCGGGCGGGGTGAGCGACCTCCCGCCCGCATGGCCTCCAATTGTACGCGCGATGAAGCTGATCTACCCACTGGTTGCAGCGACCAAGGCGTTAGGAATGATCCGAATACGGCCAGCGTCATTGGTCGCTGCATGCAGGGCTACGGTTTCCTCATACCTGGCACACATACTGTATGGCAGGAAACTCCAAGAAAGACTGGCGCTCACGCCGCACGCGACCGGCTCCCGTGATGCTGCGGCAGACCCAGACGCCGTGCCGGAGACGGTCGGTGCGATCACCAGGCATACGCATTCGGCGCTTCCCCCCCCGGCCCCGGCCAGATCTCGTCGAGCCGCGTCAGCGTTTCCGGCGATAGCTGGATCTCAAGCGCGCGCAGGCTGCCGTCGAGCTGGTCGAGCGTACGCGGCCCGATGATCGGCCCAGTGACCACCGGATTGTGGAGCAGCCAGGCCAGCGCGACATCCGCCGGCGACTCGCCCAGGCCCTGACAGAGATCCTCGTAGGCTTCGAGCTGGGAGCGGCGCTGCTCGATCTCCTGCTGCCTGCCGGGATCGGCGCGTCGCCCCGCGCTCGCCTGCTGGAGCGCGCCGCCGAGCAGCCCGCCCGCCAGGGGACTCCAGGGGATCAGCCCAAGGCCATAGTGACGACACGCCGGAATCACTTCCAGCTCGATCATGCGGGCGTTGAGGTTGTAAAGGCTCTGTTCCGAAACCAGGCCCATGAAGTGCCGCGCGGTGGCTGTGCATTGGGCGGTCGCCAGATCCCAGCCCGCAAAGTTGCTGCTGCCCACGTAGAGAACTTTGCCCTGCTGGACCAGGATCTCCATCGCCTGCCAGATCTCCTCCCAGGGCGTCGTGCGCTCGATATGGTGCATCTGGTACAGGTCGATGTGGTCGGTCTGGAGGCGTCGTAGGCTGTCCTCGCACGCCTTACGGATGTGGTAGGCCGACAAGCCACGCTCGTTGGATCGCTCGCCCATCGCGTTGTAGACCTTGGTCGCCAGGACGACCTGGTCGCGCCGTCCACCACCCTGCGCCAGCCAACGGCCAATGATCTGCTCGGTGACGCCTTCGCCGAGCTTCCAGCCGTAGACATTGGCCGTGTCGAAGAAGTTGATGCCCAGCTCCAGCGCCCGATCCATGATCGCGAAGCTGTCCGCCTCGCTGGTCTGCGGGCCAAAGTTCATCGTGCCAAGGCACAAGCGGCTGACCTGCAGGCCGGTGCGGCCCAAATGCGTGTACTGCATCTCTGCCTCCTCACCGAGCGCTCCCACGGTTGCCAGCATCCTCGCGGATCATGGCTCCCGCTCCTCCGATCAGACCACCGCGCGCTCGTTCAGCGGTGGCGGGTGGGCAGCGACCGCGCCGACGGATAGCGCCGCCAGCCTCGTCTTGCGGCGCATCGTGGCGACCCAGCGCACGATCGAACGACCGCGCAGTTGCTTACAGGTGTCCGCAAGCTTCGTGCCGCGTGTCAGCGGAACGATGCCGCAAAACCGCCCATACGTGATCCAGCGCGGCTGCACGTGGTGATACCCCCTGTACCGCGCCGCGCTCGCGTGATTCGCCGCACCGTTGGCCTCCCAATCGCATACCAGCCGGCACACCAGGCAGCGATCCGTTCGCCCGGTTGGCTGGTTGATGGCGCGAGCGCGTATCAACGCCATGACACCTCGATGCTGCCTGCACCGCCCGCATATGGCACTCGATAAGCTCCCACCACCGGCGTCGACCGAGCGCTCAGAAGACACGATAGTTTTACGACGGTACCTTCAACCGATACCCAACCTAGCTGCAACCGTGCGTAAGGCTGACCGGGCTGGTCAGGTGGTGCCTGCCGACGTGCCGCATTGCTCGACTCACGGTGCTTGCGGCTGCGGGGTTTCCGTCGGATTGTCCAGGGGTTTCGGCGCTGTGGCACCCCGCGCACGCAACAGGCCAATAGCCAGCACCGCGAACCAGAGCAAGGAGGCGTAGGCGTTCATGCGCTCCTCAACTCCCAGCCACGGGGTCGGTTGGTTTACGGTCAAGGCACTGGTCTGCAAGCCCACCAGCAGGCCACCCACGAGCATCACAAGGATGGTCGCATACGAGAAGTACCAGAACCGCGTGCCGAACAACCGCGACCCGAAGGCGATAGCCAGCACGAAGAAGATCGGCATCCCGATCCCATACCAGGCATGCATCTGGTTGCGCAGCGTGTCCTGGCCGGCGGCGATGACCTCGCGGGTTGCCATCGGGAAGGCGAGCCCCCCGACGAAGCCCCACACCACTTCGCCAATCAACAGAGCTGCGGTGATGCGCTGAGTCCGTCTCCCACCCGCCGTGATCCAGATGCCTATCCCGAAGGCGATCATCAGCACGAAGTACGGGATACCGCTCAGCACCGTCATGAAAGCCCGTGTCGGCGCGCCCTCCGCCCCCAGCTCACTGATCGTTTGATCGATATAGCTGTAGCCGGGATAGCGCAGGCTGCCAACCACGTCCATCGCGACCCACCACACCGACGCGATGATGCCGCAGCTGAGCAAGCCCTGCCGCCACCAGCTTCGTCCCACATGGGGAGCCATCATTGGTGTCGTTATCGTCGCCATAAGGTGCCTCCTTGTGCCTGCGAACACATGCCCGCAGGCGGTGTCGTTGTGTGGGATGGCCGCAGCGCTCTGCGCATGGTGGGGGAAAGACGAGCGCAGAACGCCCATCCGAGCTCAGGATCACCATACAACAGCAGGGCGGTGGGTGGCGAAAAGGAACGACCACGGGGGGCGAAGAAGCCGTTACCCGCGTGGCAGGCGGCGGTAGGAAGGCAGGGGGTGAGAATAACACCGTGGCGCTCCCACAGCCCCCGGCCCTCCGCGCCCCGCAGCAGCCGTCGTCCTCGGCCCCCTGCTTGTATAATAGATCGACGCTCCTGATGGTAAGGACATTCGCCCCCGAGCGGCAACGACCGCGACAACGAGACGGCTCCATCATGGTTGAGCTGCCTGGAGTCCCGACTGGGAGGACCTACGAGCAAGGGGCCACTGTGTACACGATGCGCCTGTCGTCGGATCGGGAGGGGATAAGGAGGTGACGCTCCATGCCGTCACTTGCGAATTCGCATACGTTTGCGCAAGAATAGCGCTGATCGCTGCCTGATCGAGAGGATAGCCATTATGTCAACCAACAGTAAGCGAAGCCTGGGGGTCCTGACCAGTGGGGGCGATGCGCAGGGCATGAATGCGGCGGTCCGTGCGGTCGTCCGCACGGCGCTCAACCGTGGTGTGGAGGTCTACGCCATCTACGAGGGCTACCAGGGGATGGTCGATGGGGGCGAGCGGATCCGCAAACTGACGTGGAGCGCGGTTGGCGGTATCTTGCATCGGGGTGGCACCGTGATTGGCACCGCCCGGAGCGCCGCTTTTCGCACCGCCGAGGGACGCATGACCGCCGTCCGCAACTTGCTGGAGCGCGAGATCGATAGCCTTGTGGTGATCGGCGGCGACGGGAGCCTTACCGGCGCCAACATCTTTCGCCAGGAGTGGCCGCAGATCCTGGATGCGCTGATGCAGCAGGGTGCCGTCGCGCCGGCGCTGGCTGAGCGCCATCGCGAGCTGCGCATCGCCGGGCTGGTCGGCTCGATCGACAACGATATGTTTGGCACCGATATGACGATCGGCGCGGATACGGCGCTACACCGCATCACCGACGCGATCGACGCGATCAGCAGCACGGCAGCCAGCCATCAGCGAAGCTTCGTCGTCGAAGTCATGGGCCGCCACTGCGGCTACCTGGCAGTCATGGCGGCGCTCGCAACGGGGGCCGAGTGGGTGCTGATCCCGGAGAGTCCGCCGGATGTGGACGATTGGGAGGAGACGATGTGTCGACGCCTCAAGGCTGGCCGTGCCGCAGGTCGGCGCGACACGATCGTGATCGTGGCCGAGGGCGCGCAGGACCGGCACGGCAACCCGATCAGCAGCGCCTATGTCAAGCAGGTATTGGAAGCGCGCACCGGCGACGATACCCGCGTGACGATTCTCGGTCATGTGCAGCGCGGCGGTAGTCCCAGCGCCTTCGATCGCAACTTGAGCACAATCCTCGGCTATGCTGCCGTCGAGCATCTGCTGGACGACAGCGCGACGAGCGAGCCGCAGGTCTTCGGCATTCGCGGCAACCGCATTACCCGGACGCCCCTGATGCACTGTGTGGAGCAGACGCATGCGGTGGCGGCGGCGATCGCGGCGCACGACTATGAGCGGGCGATGGATCTGCGTGGCCGCAGCTTCAAGGCGGCCTACCGCACCCACCAGACGCTCGTGCGCGCGCTGCCGCACCAACCGACCGAGACGCAGCCGCGCTTTCGCCTGGCGGTGATGCACGCTGGCACGCTGGCGCCCGGAATGAACACGGCGGTGCGCGCGGCGGTCAGACTCGGAATCGACCAGGGCCATCAGATGCTCGGCGTCGGCAACGGCGTCGAGGGTCTGATACGTGGCGAGATCCAGGAGCTAGAGTGGTTGAGCGTCAACGGATGGGTGTCCTGGGGTGGGGCCGAGCTGGGAACCAATCGGACCATCCCGCAGGACGATGATTTCGCCGCCATCGCCCGCACGATCGAGGCACATGCGATCGATGGGCTGCTAATCATCGGCGGCTGGTCGGCCTACCAGGCCGCCTACCAGCTGGTGCGGCAGCGCGCCGCGTTTCCGGTCTTTCGCCTGCCGATCGTCTGCTTACCGGCCTCGATCAACAACGACCTGCCCGGCTCCGAGCTGAGCATCGGGGCGGATACGGCGCTCAACAACATTGTGGAAGCGGTCGATAAGATCAAACAGTCCGCCGTGGCGCATCGCCGCACCTACGTCGTCGAGGTGATGGGGCGTGACTCAGGCTACCTGGCGTTGATGAGCGGCATGGCAACCGGCGCCGAGCGGATCTATCTGCCGGAAGAAGGGATCACCTTGCACGACCTCGCGCGCGATGTGGCGAATCTGATCCAGAACTTCCAACAGGGCAAGCGGCTCAGCCTGATCGTGCGCAATGATTCCGCCAACCCGGTCTACACCACCGGCTTCATCGCCGCGCTGTTTGAGGAAGAGGGCGGCAGCCTGTTTGATGTCGGGCAGGCCATCCTGGGCCATCTCCAGCAAGGCGGCAATCCAACGCCCTTCGACCGAATCCACGCGACACGGCTGGCGGCGGCCTGCATTGACTGGCTGATCGACGAAGTTGGCAAGGCCGTAGCGGGGGCGGCGTTCATTGGGATGCAGGAGGGTGAGGCACGGTTCCACCGGCTTGAGGATCTGCCGCACATGCTCGACGCCAGGGCGCGGCGACCGCGCGAGCAGTGGTGGCTCGATCTCCGGCCCATTGCCAAGATCATGGCGCAGGCGGGTCCTGCCGGGCACGCTCTGGCGGAAGATTCTTGAAGCTTAACCCGCCGACATGCAGCGTTGCTGTGCCGCCGATCCCGGCCACATCCGTGCCACGCGCGGCCTGCCTCGGTCATTTTGCCGCGAACGATGAGTTTGAGCCGCTATCTCAGGTCGCCGAGCTGAAGGAATCGCTCAAGCGTGCTGGCCGCCCGGTGACGTGCTATCGCTACGGCGACACGAGACACTGATTCTTTGAGCCGGATCGCGCCGAGGCAGACACCCCAGAGGTCGGGGAAATCGACAGGCACAGTGCGCGCTCGCCGCCGTTTGCAAGGTCGTTGATAGACCGCTGTGCTACGCTGGACGAGAGGATTCCCGCTGCGGCCTCGACGGGTCCAGCATCGTATCCGCGCCATACCTGTGAAGCCAGTGGCGCATGATGCGCATCAGCCGGAGCCTGGGCAATCCAGCGCGCCGACGACGACAGCGGTGTGGCTGTCCTGAGGCTCCCAGGATCAGGCAAGGGAGGCTGCGTATGCCGCCCCAGGATATCTTTAGCATGACCGACCACCTCGATCAGCAGATGCTCGACGTGATGGTGACGCGGCTGGAAGCTCGCGGACGGCATCCGTTCTTCAGCACGATGTTACAGGAGTATCTGGAGGCGATGGCGATTGACTCGGCGCGCACCGTGCTGGATCTGGGCTGTGGCACCGGCCTCGCGGCGCGCACGATCGCCCTGCGCGCCCGCTTCGTCGGCACGATTGTCGGCATCGATCTCAGCGCGTATCTGCTGGACGCGGCGACCCGCCTCGCCGCCGAGGCGGGAGTCGCGAGCCGAGTCACGTTTCAGGTCGGAGATACGCATCACCTGGATCTGCCAGACGCCCAGTTCGACGCGGTGGTGGCGCACACCCTGCTGAGTCACGTGACCGATCCCGGCGCGGTGGTCCAGGAGGCGGCCCGGCTGGTCAGGCCCGGAGGTATGGTGGGCATCTTTGATGGAGACTATGCCTCCTTGACCTTCGACCAGGAAGATCTCGTGCAAGGCCGCGCCGATGATGAAGCGCTCATCACGGCGCTGGTCGCCAATCCCCGCGTGATGCGGCAGATGCCGCGATTGTTGCGCCGGGCCGGGCTGACGATCATCGCCTGTTTTCCCTACGTCCTGGCGGAGGTGGGACAGGCGGATTTTTGGGCTTCAGGCATCGAGGCCTACCGCCGACTGGTGCCCAGGTCGGGCACGATGACCGAGGCGCAGGCCGATGCCTGGGCCGGCCGCCTGGCGCATGATTCAGACGTGGGACAGTTCTTTGGTGCCAGCAACTTCTACGCCTACGTCGCCAGGAAGGCGACCCCGCCCGCACACGCCGGACCTACCCCCACTGCTGAGCACGCCTAGCTCCTGTCGAGCAGGGTGCCGGGCAGAGCACGCCCGATCGCCTGCGCGGGGCGGGACGATCGCCGAGCCAGCGGCATGGTAGGTCAGCCCTAGCCGCCGGGAGCACAGCCTGGACGCGCCGCAAGCCAGGGCTCGAACAACAGATTGATGCCGACCGGCACGCCGCCGCCGCCGGGATTGCGTCCGGCAGCCGTGGGACCGGACGCAGCCTCCCACCAGTTGTTTGTGAGATTGAACGCGAGCGGCCCGGTCGCGCCATAGCGAAGCTGCCCGGTGAACGAGTTCTGATCGATCAGCAGGCGAAAGCCATCCGGGTCATCGCGCTGCGTTCCGATCTGGAGGCCGATGGTGCCGTTGCGAAAGCTGTTGCAGCGGATGATCCCCTGGATCGGCAGGTCCGTAGTGAGCACGAATCCCGCGCCCGCGCTGCTGGCAAGCACGCTATTGCCCTCCACGGTCAGCTGCCCGGACGCGCCGGAGACGTCGACCAGCAGTTGTGGCGCACCCGCAGGCGTCTCATTCCCACCGATCGTATTGCCGACGAGCACGGTCGTCGCGTGCCGCACCGCCTGAATGTTGACGGCAGGGCCGGCGATCGTATTGGCGCTGATCGTGGTGCTGCGCAGCTCAATCTGGCTGCCCCGCGCGACGATCCCGCCCGCGCTCTGCTGCACCGACGCGCTGCGGACGATCAGCGTACCATCCATGCTGCTCAGCGCGACGCCTGCGCTGCCGGCCTGCCGCATCTGCACATGATCCAGCACGATCATGCTGCCGCTCAAGCCCATCACGCCCTCCCAGCCTTCAGCGCTGCCGATCATCCGAATCGGCGCTGCCTGGCTGCCCTGGGCGAAGAGCTTGCCGAGAACCGTCAGCCGAACACCTGGCCCAAAGCGGATCTCAACGCCGGGATCGATCGTCAGTGACGAGTCGGCGGCCACGATCAGATCGCGGCTCAGCACCAGGCGCCGATTCGCCCCGCCCCAGTGCTGCTGACCGCTCAGCACGTCCGCCGGACGCGGCGTGGCGGTCGGCGTTGCGGTCGCCGTGGGAACGAGCGTCGCCGTGGGAACGAGCGTGGCGGTCGGCGTCAGCGTGGCGGTCGGCGTGATAGTCGCCGTCGGCGTATTGGTGGGCGTCGCGGTATTGGTGGGCGTCGCGGTATTGGTGGGCGTGGCGGTATTGGTGGGCGTGGCGGTATTCGTCGGCGTCGCGGTCGGCACACGCGGCACCACACCCGGCTGCTGGTTGATCAGCGAGGCCGTCATCAGGAGCACCGGCAGCAGCAGCAGCAGCAGCCACTGGGGCTGGAAGGATGTGCGCATCAGACGAATCCTTCGTCATCGCGCCGAAGGTTAGCGGGCAGCGACGCATCAGACGAATCATGCGCCGATCGCGTACCGGCCAGCAGCCACACGACAAGCCCGACTCCAAGGCAGAGCAGTGGAGCGGCGTAGAAGCCGGTATCCAGCGCGGCGGCGCTCCCGGTATCCGGCAGCGCAACCGGGACCGGGGCTGAAGGCTGCGCTGGTGTAAGCGTCGTCGGCTCGGCGCTGGCGGTCGGAGCGACGATCATCGCGGACTCGGTTGCGACGGGGCTGGCAATCGCCGTCACGGTGGCAGCGGCGACCGTCGCCGTTGGCGCGGGCTGGGTCGTCGCCGACGTTTCGATCACCGGGAAAAACTGAAGCAGGACCACCCCGACGACAAAGCCAAGCTCCGCCAGGATCATTCGATTGAGCCAGCGCCGCCGCAATACCTGATCGGTCGGTCGGGCCAGGTGCCGGTCGCTGGGAATAATCTTTGACAGCAGGCCGTGGCTAAAATAGCTCGCCGGGCTGTGCGATTCTGCTGGACGCGCAGCGCTGCTCATGTCAAACCTCTTCATACGCCCCCGCGCGCGCTGCGATCGTCGAGCGCTCGCTCAGCAGGCGACGCGCCGGTAAAGTAAAAGCCACGGAAGAGCAGGCGCTCCTGCGGCGAGGAGCCGGTGAAGATCGTCTCAACAGCACTCCGCAGGCGCTCGCAGAGCAGGGCAAACTCTGCCGGAAACTGATAGATCGCCCGATTGGTCGCCGGATGCGGGGCATCGAGAAACGCCAGCCGCCGATCGGCGAGCGCCCGCTGCAGCAGCGCGCACTCCTGGTCGAACGCGGTGAGCGCATCGCGCTGCTGTCCCGAAAGGGTCGCGCCCCAGGCGTTGGCCCGATCGGTGGGCGGTAGGTGCTGAAAGAACGGCAGAAAGCCCGGCAGGTGATCGCAGCGGGTGATCACGAGATAGACCGGCAGGTGAACGCCGAAGCGGTGGGTGATCTCGGCAAGGTGCGTCCGCAGCGTCTGGGCCTGGGCGGCGCTGCCCGCCGCGTCGAGCGCCGCGTCGACCTCGATCGTGGCGATGATCCCCTTGAGCGACTTGCCGCGCAGAAACGCCTCCACGTCGGCCAGATATTCGCGGCGCGTATTCGGGTCCGCCTGCTGGATCTCATCCAGGATATAGCCGCCCACCTGATCGAGAATAATGCTGTGGTGCGCGACAAACGAGTCATCGTTCCAGGCGGCCACCTGCCGCACGCCCGCCTGCGTGAGCAGCACCGTCTTGCCTGATCCGCGCGGCCCGACCACCAGATACCACGGCAGCGGGTCCAGCCGACCGATCCGCGCCCGCTTGACGATCAGCCAGAGCACGCAGACGCTCAGCAGACCCAGGATCACCGCCAGCACGATCCAGAGCGCCATGATGCGGGACGGCACAATCGGCGGCGTGACCTGATCGGCGTTGCGAAAACGCAGCCAGGCGATGATCCAGGCTCCAAGGATCGACGGCCAGAAGAACGCCAGATTGATCATGTCATCGCGCAGACCTTCTCGGTTCATGGCTTCCCTTTATTTCACGTGAATCATAACCAGACCGGCGATCAGCGCCATCTGGATCAGGATCGCCAGCCACATCCAGCCGTGCGCCGAGCCGTGCGCCCGGTTGCGGTACGAGCGCGGCCCGACATTCGGTGCGAGCCGTCCAGCAGGACGGGCGCGCACATGGCGCTGGATCTGCTCGAGCTCATGCTGCACCCGCAGCGGCGGATCGAACGCCCACGCTCCCCGAAAGCCCAGCAGCAGACACAGATAGTAGACTTCGAGCAGCTCGGCCCTGGATGCGTCCTTCCAGATCGCGTAATCGTATTTCTTTCCCTGGATCTGCTGAAGCTGCTCAAAAAACTGCTCTCCGGCGCGCCGCGTGGTGAAGTACTCGTACTGAAGAAACGGCCACTGCGCCCGATCGATCCAGGCGGACTCGGCGATCGTCTCGTCGGCGAACGCCACCAGCGCAAAGGTCGCCAGGTGCAGGTCGCGCTCGTCGATGCCTGCCAGCGCCGCCTGGTGGCAGAGCGCGGCGTGCTGCGATTGAAGCTGGGCGTACAGCGCTGGAACATTGTCCAGACGCTCAGGATTCTGGAGCGAGAGGATCAGGCTCAGCATTGGGTCGCAGAGCTGGGCCAGGCGCGGCGCGGGCTGCGCGCCGACGCGATGGGCGGCGCTCACCTCCTGATGAGCGCCCTGTGTCGCGGCGTGCGGATGCTCCTGGCCCTGCGTCGCAGCCAGTGATGGCGGCGCATACACTACGTTGGACATACGACTCCTAGTGCGTCCCGCGCTCCCGGAGAGCGACCGTGGCACAGCGTTGCTTAGCCGGCTGGCTGCTGCGCCTGCCGGTGAATCGCGATCAGCGTTACGTCAAGCTGTTTGAACTCCTGCCAGACGGCGCGCGGGATCTGAATCGCCAGCGAGCGCTCCGCTCGAATGCCCTCCCAGGCCGCGCCGGTATGCTCGAGCTGAAAATACACGGTATGCGCGTGCAGCGGCGCTTCCGGCGGTCGCTGCTCGGCGGTGATGCGCAGGCCATAGGCCCGCTCAATATACCGATCGATCTGATGGAAGGCGGCGATCGTGACGGTTGCCGGCAGGTGCTTGCTCAAGAAGTGCAGGCGGTCGCTATACTCGCCGGAAACCTCAACGACCAGAAACAGCGCGTAGTCAGCCGCCAGCAGCCGCTCATCCAGCGGCGATCGGGTGCGCAGCACGGGATAGCCCGCCGCGCTCTGCGCAGGCTCCAGATCGATCGCGATCATCGGCCCCGGCGGTGGTGTCGGCACGGCATGCAGCAGCGTCTCAATGCTCTGAATCAATGATCCGAAGCAGCCGACCAGATCGTCATGGTCATAGGCGGGAAGATCGAGCATCTGTGCCGCAGGCAGTAGCACCTGGAGCTGCCCGGCCAGCTGGAGCAGGCTCCGATAGACCACCTCCGGGTGGACCTGCCGAATCTGGTTGAAGTGATTGAGCACTGCCAGCGCCCCGCTCAGGCTGGCCTGCACCGATACCAGCTCCAGCCGATCCAGGCCGGTGTCGCCAGCGCCGCGCTGCCGAGCGCCCGCGACCGCGAGGATCATCAGCTTCAGCCGCCGCGTAAGCTCCCGAACCATCCCGGAGAGCGTGGCCGATGCCTGAACGACCAGGCACGGCGGCGCGTACTCCTGGTTGAGCGTGACTCGTCCATCGGGCAGCCGGATCAGCTCCGCGATCTTGATCCGCTCGAGCTGCGTATCGTCCTCATCGCCGAGCAGCAGCCGGAAATGGTGCTTGGCGGTGACGATCGTCTGCTCATTCTCGCCGCTGCACTCGTCGACCAGATTCACGAACGACGGCACGTAGCGCGTATCGGCGCTGGCCGCGCTGCCGCTCATGCGATAGTTCTGTCCATTCGGACGATCGACCGGCAGCGCCAGATACACATCCAGATGCCCGGAGAAGAGCGGTATCCGATCCGGCGGGATCACCCGCGTCGCGGGGACGTCATCCACATCGGGAATGCTCGCAACCGCGCCGGAGGGCAGCACGCCGTGAAACCGCTCGATCCGCAGGGCGTTGCGCTGCTCTAAGGTGCTCAGATCGATCTGGAGGTCGAGCGCGCCCCAGCCAAACGGGACCAGCGTGCGGACCCGGAGATCGAGCGTGTGCTCGTGATAGCGATCGGCCTGCTGGAAATGATGCGGCCCGATCAGCAGCCCCTCGCTCCAGATCACCTTGCGACGCGAGCTGTCGTCCATATGGTCGTTACCTTTGCGTGAGTGTCTGCCGCCAGGAGCGGCGTTCGGGCTTGCCGACCGGCTCGCCGTTCCGATAGTGGGTCTTTTCTTTCAGGCGGCCCTGATCATCGTACAGATAGACGATGCCGTCCAGCTGATCGTCGTGGTAGGTCGCGTGGGTACGAACAGCGCCGGAAGGATAATACTCGATCACCGCTCCCTCGAGCTTGCCCTGTCGGTACTGCGCTGTTTTCACCACCTGGCCCGTCTCGCTATAGAGCACGCTCTCGGAGTCGAGCACGCCATCGGCATACTCCTCCACCAGACTTTCCCGGCCACTGGCATGATAGGCAATCGTCGGCCCATGCTGGACGCCGCCGCGATAGGTGGCGACGGCCTGGAGGCTGCCCGCCTTGTAGAGGCGCAGCTCGCCGTCAAGCACATCCTCGTGGTAGTGGCTGATCATGCTGGGGCGGCCCTGCTTGTCATAGGCGATCATCGGGCCGTGCTTCTTGCCGTGCTGAAACGTGACCAGCGTTTGTTTCACGCCAGCGGCATAGAGCGTCATCGGGCCGTGAAGCAGGCCGTCGCGGTAGCCGATCTGCTGCGCCAGCATGCCCTGCTCGTCATACAGCGCGGTCGTGCCGTCCAGCTTCCCGCGCCGATAGCTGCTCTGGCTGATCACGCGACCGCGAAACAGCACGAGCTGATCCGCGCTGCGTTGAATCGTGTAGCTCTGACCGGCCTGCGCCATAAACCACTCATCACCCTCCAGCACCGTGGTCACGATCGCGTCCGAGGCCAGCAGATGGCCGTGCTGCGGCAGCAGCCGCGCCAGCGCGCCAACCTCCCCGGCGTCGAGCGCGGCGCAGACAGACAGATCGATGCGCAGCAGCGCGGGGCCGAGCGGGCCGTAGTTCGTCACGACGCCATCGAGCCATCCCGCCCGGTAGTGTGCCGTTTCGATCAGCCGACCATCGGCAACGATCGCGCGCCACGCGACGCGGCCCGGATAGATCGTGAGCCCGTGGTCGGCGCGCAGCACGCTCAGCATCCGCTCGTTCTGGACGATCCGCCACTCGCGGTCGGCCAGATCCACCACGATCAGCGCATCGTCGGCCAGCGCATGACCGTGCTGCCGAAATGCGGGCTGTAGCCGCCTGATGTCGCCCGCGTCGAGCGCGGCCTGGAAGTCCAGCGCAAGAGCAAACAGCGGCTCGCCGGGAGGATCAAAGCGCAGATCCCAGCCGTCGATCCGGCCATCGCGATAGATCGTGCTGCGCAGCAGCCGACGCTGCGCGTCGTAGCTGCGCACCACCCCGTCGGGCTGGTCGCCGCTGGGCTGGCTCGTGTCGCGTCCGACCTGGATGGTTGCGTCTGGCATCGTGTACTCCTGCTCCCACGCTCAGCCGAGCTGAACCGTGACCTGGCCGGGATTCACCACCTGGATCACGCCGCCAAATGAGCAGATCAGCTTCGAGTTGCTGTCGAGCGTGGGCAGGCTGCCGAGCAACACCGTGGGAGCACCAGGGATCCACGGCGCGCTGAGCATTGGCGTGCAGGGCATCGGCGTGAGCGCGCCCATCGCCGCGGCGGTGGCCGCTGCGACCGCCGGATTCGCCATCGACTGGCACATACCGAACGGCACCACGTTGACGAACGGCTTATTGTCCAGAATATTCGCCGCCGGTGTCGTCGTCAGCACCGCGTTCTGCGGCAGCACCACCAGCGAGCTTGGCGCGATGCCGAAGCTACATTGCAGCGTCGCGCCCATACACACCTGCATTCCCATGATCGATACCCTCCATTAGTTCATCTTGACGAGCGCGCCTTTGACGGTGAGAATGCCGCCGCTCTCGACGGTATGCGTCGCGCCGCCTTTATTGGTCAAGCCCACGCTGGCCTCGTTAGTCAGCGACATACCCGCCTTGTTGGTCAGGTTTTGCCCGGCCTGATTGCTCAGGTTCATATCGGCTTTGTTGCTCAGGTTTTGCCCGGCCTGGTTGGTCAGCGATTGTCCGGCCTTGATCGTCACCGAGCCGGTCACATCGATCGTGAGATCGCCGTCGACCTTGAGCGTGAAGCTGCCCGTGACCTTCTGCGTAAAATTGGCCTCGTTGGTGTGCGTCTCGTCGCCGGTGATCGTCAGGCCGCGCGTGCCCTTCACGCTGTGGGTTTCGTTGCCGGTCTTGACCGCAACCGTCCGATTGCCTTTTTCCACGGTCAAGGTATCGCTGCCCTCGACCAGCGTCGTGGCGCGATTGTTCTCGACCGTGATGTTCAGGTCCTTCTGGGCGTGCATGTACAGCTCCTCGGCGTCTTTCTGGTCGTCGAAGCGAATCTCGTTAGAGCCGCCGCCGCCTTTGGTGGTGTTGCTTTTGATCGTGCTTTTGGTCTGCGCGCCCGGCAGCGCGTACGGCACGGTCTGCTCGGCGTTATACACGCAGCCGGTGATCAGCGGACGGTCGGGATCGCCGTTGAGGAAGCTGACCACCACCTCCTGGCCGATGCGCGGAATAAAGATCGTGCCCCAGCTTTTGCCCGACCAGCCCTGCGCGACACGGATCCAGCAGGAGCTGTTCTCGTCGTTCTTGCCCAGCCGGTCCCAGTGGAACTGCACTTTGACGCGGCCATAGCTATCGGTCAAGATCTCCTCGCCCGACGGCCCGACGACGATCGCGGTCTGCGTGCCGGGGATCACCGGCCTGGGCGTCTGGTGCAGCGGGTAGAACGGCACGCTCGATGGAAACGCCTCGAAGCTGTTGGTGTAGCTCTCGGCGGTCGCGCTGTGCGAGACGCGCCAGACGACATACTCGGCGTTGACCTCATCCCGATCGTGGCCGACCAGCGTAAAGGTATGGCCGGACGTGAGCGCCGGGCTGAAGCCCTGGCCGCGCAGCAGGGTTTTGGGAACCTGCTGGCTGCCCAGGCGCAGCTTCGCCTTGGTGCTCCCGGCATCTTTGCTGCTGAACCCGGCAGGATACTCGTAGAGGGCCAGCTTGCCGCTGCCGCTCTGCTGGCTCGACAGCAGATCATTGGTGGGCGTTTCAAAGTTGAAGTCATCCACGGCATACTTGACGGGCGTGACCTGCCGCTCGAACGTGCAGCGCGTGATCGCGTCGGCCTCCGTCGCGCCGCTCAGCGACGACTGGTAGCGCACCGCGCCGCTCAGGCCGGGACAGCCCGCGTAGGCATCGGCGTCGTCGGCCAGCACGAGCGTGTGGCTGCCGTCGGCATGCTCAAAGAAGTAGGAGATGCCCTCGTCCTCCATCAGCCGCGACACGAACTGAAAGGCCGTCTCCTGATACTGCACGCAGTACTCGCGGGCGGCGTAGGTTTTCGACAGCGATTTTTTGTAGTCGCTCAAGCCCAGCTCGTCAAACACGGCGGTGATGATCTCCGGCGCGCTCTTGGCCTGAAAGATCCGACAGTCGGAGGTGAGCGTCAGCAGCCACAGCCAGGGATACAGATCGGCGTAGTAGGTGGTGAACAGTCCGTCACTCCCGGCCTGGTAGAAACGACCGACAATGCCGTTGATATAGCGCGTGCTGTCGTTCGCCATGCCGATGCTGACCGTCGCGCTCTTGCCCACGATCGTATCGAAGCTCAGGTTTTTGTCCTCGGAGATCATCTCCAGCGTGTAGTGAAACAGGCCAGAGATCGTCTCCGCGCCGTGCATCGTCCTGAGCAGCAGCGTATCCTTGCCAAGCGGCGTTGTCACCGAAAGATACGAGTTGGCTTGCGTATAGGACATGATAGGGCTCTCACCTTATGACGGATAGCGAACACGTGATCGCTCAGCCGCTGATCTGGTAGTACTTGATGTCGCCTTTGAAGTCGATGGTGACGACCTTTCCCAGGACGGACGCGCCTTGTTGGAGGCGGAACATGCCTTAGGGATGACGCCACATCTGCGGCCAGATGCGCTCACGCTTTGATGATAGCGCTGCCTCCGCTGGTTGGGTCGAGACGCGACCGGGCTTGTCCTCCGCACAGGCTGCGCGCTCAGCCGATGGTGCACAGCCGAAGCTCCGGAGCGGTCTGTGCTGGCTGCGTCGTGAGAAACGTCGTCCAGCCGAGCCGCGCCCCCTCGGCGCTGCCAAGGCGAAACCTGGGAACGTCGGCGGATCGGAGCGTCAGCCGCACATCGAAATCGAGCGTCTCCTGAAGGTAGAAGCGGGCCAGGGCGGACAGCGAGCGAAAGCCGTGGCCGATCGGCAGAAAATCCAGATATTCCCGCAGATCGAGCGGGCCGAGCCGTAGCTCCAGCCTGCCCTGCACGTCGTAGATCCGCTGACCGAGCAGCGCGCCGCGCCCAAGCGCCTGGTTGCGCCCGCTCTCGCCGATCGCCGTCCACTGATCCTCGTCGAGCCGCACCCAGCGACCGCAAAACTGGCCGACCTCGACGCCAACCTTGAAGTAATCGCGCAGCAGACATGCGAGGCCCGCCGCCGAGCGGGGCTGCTGCGCGAACAGCCCGGCATAGCGCAGCAGCGCAACATCCGGGATCGCCTGTCGGTCGCGCAGGCCATCCGTCCCCAGGCCAAGCAGCGCGAAGAGATACCCGGCCACGCGATCGTCGCCCGGCGCCTCCCCGCCAAAGCCCGCGCGATGGTTCTTGCGCACCCGGTACATCAGCGAGATCAGCCGGTGATTGAAGATGTCCAGAAAATCGCGCGTAGCCGGATCGCCGTCGTCAAGCCGCGTCAGCAGCAGCCGGGTGTATGGCGCGGGCAATGGTCCCAGCGCGCCCGCCAGGCCAAGGAAGTTGACCCGCATCAGCGCCTGGTCGTGCTCGTCGGCGGCAGGCTCCACCGCCGCAATGTCGGTGCCGGTAAACGCCTGCGCCACCGTCGATTGAAAGCGCACCGCCTCGCGATCCGGCCTGATGCCGTCGCCGACCGGCGTCGTCGCCGGATGCAGCAGCTCCAGCAGCCTGACCGCCTGGTAAAAATCGAAGCGCGGCCCCTCGGCGTGGAGCGCCTCTGCTACAGCACTATCTGACCACCAGCCAGCGGTTGCCATCGTTTCCAGATCCCCTTGCTATCCTTGCGCCGCGCCACCAGCCGGGTAAACAGATTCGCCCCGACATACAGCGAGAAGAAGTGATTGAGCACGGCTGCCAGCAGCAGCGCGCTCTCGTGCTGGTACAGCGTCTGATCGAAGGTCAGCGTGATCTCGATGCCGCGCCCGAAGCCACCCCAGCCGTCGGTGCCGACCCGCTGCATTACCCGGCGGCAGGCTAGATCGACGATACCCTGGATCTGCCGGTGCCTGACCGGATCGTCGGCGACGCTGTAGAGCTTCAGGATCTCGCGGAGCGCGTGCAGCGCCCCGGCATTCGTCGTCACCGCAAGCTGCTGCGCCTCGTCGACGATCAGGTAGGTCTTGCCATGCGCCTGATCCTGGATCGTCCAGATCCGGGCCGTCTCCGTCTCACCAGTGGCCTGATCGCTCACCAGGACGTTGGGCGACAGCCGCAGGCCATGATCCTGAAAGATCGCCCGCAGCTCCGGCGAAAACTGCCGGGTATTCAGATCGGCGCGATGATGCCTGGGCACGCTGAACTGGACCGGATCGATCAGCGATAGATGATTGAGCGACAGCTGCGAAACCAGGCGCCACAGCGTCGCGCCGCGCAGCGGCGGCGTGATCGGCGGCGTGGGCCGGTCAAGGCAGGTGATCCGCCGCAGGGGAGCGGCCTGCTCGAACTGAAGCCGCGTGCCGGGCAGCAGGTGCTCCGCCAGGCTGCGGTTCGTACAGAGCGCGTGGACATAGACCGTCTGCGCGGCGGGCGCCTGCGGATTGAACATCAGATCCGTGAAGGCCAGCGTCATCTCCGTGCCGGGCAGACCCTGGTGCCGGTACGGCAGCCGCCGGGCATGCCAGAACGCCTTTTGATTCCGCCGCTGCATCGTGTGGTCCAGCCCATAAAGCGGCGCGAGTGTCTTCATCTCGGTGCCGCGCTCCGAGACGGCGACGACCCGCTCGATCGAGTGAACCTCGATCGTGCTCTGGCGCTGCACATCCGGGATCAGCGGGTATTCGGTCCGGGTATGATCCAGGCGCACCGGCTCCAATGTCTGGGGAAAGAGATTGATCACTGGCGTGCAGCCCAGGCTAAACGTCTCGGCCCGCACGAGATCGCGCACCTGCTCAAGACCGGCCAGCTCGGCGCGCGTCTCGTTCCGGCAGGTGATCACCAGGTCGAACACGGTCGGCGACGTGCCCGGAGCAATGCTGAGCGTGGTCAGATCGATGCCGCCGATCTCGAAGAAATGGAACTTCTTGGGAAACGCGAAATACTCCTGAAGCAGACGGTAGGCCGGATGCGCGTGGCCGGGATAGGGCAGCACCGCCTCGTCGGCTCCAAAGCCAACCGGCCTGAGCGCGCCGGACGGCAGCCGCGACGACGCGCTCAGATACCGATCGTCCACGGGCATTGTCCGGTCGCTCGCGGGCACCAGATACACGGCGTCGGCGTAGCCAAACAGCAGATCGCACAGCCCGGCAACTAGCTGCTGATTGCCGCGCAGATGGAAGCGCAGCCGGTCCAGCGACAGCGCCGCCAGGTCGACGCCCGGCCCCGCTGCGAGCCGCAGCCGCAGCGCCGGCCCGCCGGGAGCCGCCAGGCTCAGCGCGGCGTCGATCACTTCCAGCGGCCACAGCGTCAGCGGGTAGCACGTCCGAAACCAGCAGGTCTGGCCGTCGTGGGTCGTGGCGAAGAGCGGCGTCTGCGGCGCAATCGTAAAGCCCGTCGTGAGCTGGCCCTGGCTCGGCTCGACCTCGAACTGCGCGATCGACATCGATGGGATCGGCGCCTGGAGCTGCGGATACAGCACCTCCAGCAGCGCCGAGGGAATTTCCGGAAACTCGCTGTCGATCTGGTGCTGGATCCGCCCGGTCAGCAGCGCGAACGACTCCAGCAGCCGCTCCACGTGCGGATCGCTGCCCTGGTGCTCGCCCAGGTCCAGCCGTCCCGCGACCGCCGGATGCTGCTCGGCAAACTGAGCGCCCATCGCCCGCAGGTAGGCCAGCTCCCGCAGGTAGTACTTCAGCAGGTTATCCTCGCGATGCCCGCTCATACGATCCTTTCACGCGCGCACGACCATCGTTCGCTCACGCCTCCGGCGGCAGATCGACGCTCACGAGCTGATCCGCGCCGCCGGGTCCCGGAATCAACACCGTCAGATGCAGTGGCTCCGAATCGTTGACCAGCGCCGCCGTGCAGGTCAGCAGCAGCCCGGCCCGACCATCAAGCACGGTCAGGCTGGTTTGCACGCCCGTCAGGCGGGGCTCAAAGGCCGTGATCGCGCGGGTGATCAGCCGACACAGCCGTTTGGCATCGTCGCTGTGCTGGGGCGACAGCGCCGTGAGATCCGGGATACCGTAGTCAAGCACCGTGAGCGGCTGCTCACAGTAGCGGTCGGCGGTCAGCGGGCTGCGTACATTCAGCAGCCCGCTGAGCTCCCGACAGATCGACTCGTGGAGCTCGCGCCGACTCAACGTTGCCAGCGGCTGGGGCTCTGCCGCCGATTTCGTCGATCGCAGCCGATCAAAGAGTGGCGCGACCATCCGCGCATGCCGATCGTGATCCTGCATGGCGCGCTAGCTCCCGGTGTTCTTCGCCTGATCCCAGGAGTGGGTGACATTGCCCTTCGCGCCGGTCTTGGTTTCCTGGGGCTTATACGTCCAGGTGATCTGGCTAAAATTCAGCGAGATCGTCTCCATCGGCGTGCCGCCGCCGCCGCCGCCGACCGCAACCGACGAGATCATCGTCTCGGTCATCTCGTAGACCATGTAGGCAAAGGCATTCTTGCTATTGCCCTCCGACGAGCCATCCTGACGCACCAGATGCAGCTCGGTTTTGCCGAGGTTCGTGCCTTTGGCGCAGTGGAAGTTCAAATGCGGCGTCGTCGCATCCAGCACTTTGTTCAGCGTCAGCTCCGACAACTGCGGACGGCCTATCGTGCGCCCGGTGTTGCTGGTCGATGTCTGGATCGGGTTGGCGACGCCGTGGCTGAAGGATGTGATCTCGATACAGTTGGTAAAGCCGGAAAGATTCGTCTCTCCATTGATCTTTACCGAGTCCTGAATTTTCAACAGCATATAGTCCATGATCGATCTCCTGAGCTATGGATAGGCGCAGACTAGCCCGCAGCCGGAGGCGGCAGCGTCGCGACCAGGCGCAGCGAAACGGTGAGCTCTTCGAGCTGGAAGTGCGGGCGGAGGAAGACAACGGCGCGGTAGCAGCCGGGACGGGCGGGATCGGCGGTGACATCGACGCGGGCCTCCCGCAGGGGATAGAGCGCCTTCAGCTCTTGTCCGGCATCGTCGTTCAGCATCACATACTGGGCAATCCAGTTGTTGAGCAGCGTCGCGACGTTGCCCTGCGTGAGGAAGCTGCCGATCTTATCGCGCATGATCACCTTGATGTAGTGCGCGAACCGCGAGGTCGCCATGATATACGGCAACTGCGCGGAGAGCCGAGCGTTGGCCGTGGCGTCGTCCTGCACATAGACCTTGGGCCGGTTGGCCGTCTGGCCGCCGAAGAAGGTCGCCGAGTCGGTGCCCTTGCGGTAGCAGAGCGCGATAAAGCCAAGATCGCTCAGCTCTTTCTCGCGGCGGTCGGTGATCGCCACCTCGGTCGGGATCTGCACCGCAATATCGCCGTCGTCGCTCTTGAAGGTATAGATCGGCAGGCCGCCGACCATGCCGCCGCCCTCATAGCCACGGATCGCCGCCGTCCAGCCGTAGCGGGCGAACGCCGCCGTCATGCGCTGCGCCAGCGACCAGGCCGCGTTGCCCCACAAGAAGTATTCGGGCCGGGACGCATCTTCCACGAAATGGAACTCATGCACCGGGATCGTGCTGGGGCCGTAGGGCAGGCGCATCATCGTGTGGGGCAGCACCAGCGCGACATAGCGCGAATCCTCGCTGTCGCGGAAGGAGCGCCACTTGATCAGCTCGGCGCTCTCAAAGATCTTCGCCAGATCGCGGGGCTTATCCAGATCGCGGAAGCTTTGCAGATCGAAGAGGCCAGGCGACGCGGCGGTGATCAGCGGCGCGTGCGCTGCGGCGGCCACATTCGACAATTTTTGGAGCATGCTGACATCGCGGGGCAGGCGGCCAAACTCATAGTCGGCCAGCAGCGCGCTGTAGGGCGAGCCGCCGAAGAGGCCGTACTCTTCCTCATAGACCTTTTTGAACAGCGCGCTCTGATCGAACTCGACCGCGTTGTCCAGATCGTCCTGTAGCTCCTGGCGGGTCGTGTTGAGCACGCGCAGCTTCAGGCGGGTGCCCGTCTCGGTCTTATGGACCAGATCGTGCAGGCCGCGCCACGAGGCCTCCAGCCGTTGAAACTCCGGGTGATGCATGATCAGGCTGAGCTGGCGGCTGATCAGATCGTCGATCTGGGCGATGCGATACTGAATCAGCAGCGCGGGATCGTCGCTCTCGCCGTACACGTCCAGGCGGCGCTCGGCCTGCTTGAGTGTGTAGCTCGTCAGCCTGGTGACGATAAAGGTCGATTCGGCGGTAGGCAGCGGCTGCCAGTCGGCGGCCATCGTCGCCGTTTTGGTCGCGGCATCATAGCTGGCGATCGTGCCGAGCAGGCCCGTCCCCGGCCCCGCGACGATCTGGACGCGCCGACCGGCAAGCTGGCTCGCGTCCAGAAGCGCCTCGTCCGCCGGATTCAGCGTGATCGTCGCGACGCCATCCTTCTGGCCGATCTGGGCCACCGTGCCCTCGACCGGCGCGTCGGTATCGATCGCAAACCGCGAGCCGGGCGCGGGCAGCGGCTCCCAGTCGGCCTCCATCGTGGCGGTATGGGTCTGCGGATCATAGCTCGCGATCGTTCCCGTCAGGCCCTTGCCGGGACCGCCCGTGATGATCGCGGTCCATCCCGGCAGCGTCATCGCCGCCAGCCGCGCATCGGGCGCGAAGGTGATGCTGGTGGGCGTGACCGCCGCGATCGTGCCGCTGGTGTAGGCCTGCTCCCGATCGTGGGGCAGCAGCGCCGCGATCTTCCAGCTCGTCCCGTAGCGGCTGCGCTCCATCGACACCATCCGGTCGCGCGGCAGCGGAAATCCGGCCTTGTTAAACTCCTGCGAGAGCGTATCCGGCACGGGATAAAACGGCTTCAGATGCTCGACGACTTCCTTGACGCTAAAGGTATCGGAGTCGTCGATGCTAAACAGCAGCTTGACCGCCTGACGACCGTGCATCTTTTCGTGCAGGCGGTGAAATTCGGTGATCAGCTCCGCTGCATACTCTTTCTGGGACGGATCGCGTGCGAGGAGCGCGGTCAGATCGGGGCGTCGCTCCACGGTGAGAGTGCTCATATCATTCTGCCTTTTAGTTGATGGGAAGAAGGCTCCGCTGGATCAGCTACCGGGAGGTGCCGTCGCTCTGGCCGGGCAGCGCGCGCAGCGCATCGTCGCTCAACGCCTTGCTCAAGGTATCGTTGCCGTCCAGCTTTGCC